>DASUAC010000516.1:0-2761 GCA_035763985.1 Jatrophihabitans sp.
CGTCCGACCGTGCGCCGCCCGGCGGGGGCGGCGTGGACGCGGAGCAGGCCGATCGCGACGAGCTTGTCGAGGTGGAAGGCCGCGAGCTTGCGCGATATCCCGGTCGCTTCGGCGGCCTGTTCGCGGCTGACCGGCGTGCGAGCCGCCCGGACGTAGTCGTAGAGCTCCTGCCGCACGCTGTCGGCGAGGGCTGCGACGGCCCGGATGGCGGCGGCCGGGTCCGGTTCAGCTGCCTTCATCGGCCCACCTTATCGCTGATGATGGTTAGTTCGACGACAGTATCTCCAATATCTTGACGGCTGCCTGGTAATAAGTCCAAACTTCTTTAGCGAAACTAGAGCGGACCACCGAGGGAAGGACGTGCCATGTCGAGCTGCGCCGCACTGCGGGTGGTGTCCGAATCGCCGACGGTGGACCTGGCCGCCGCCGAACTGGCCGCCGGGAAGTTCCTCGAGGCGCTCGGCATCTCGCTGGACAACGCCAGCCTGCGCGACACCCCCGGCCGGATGGCGCGGGCCTACGCCGAGCTGTTCACGCCGCGGCCGTTCGAGCTCACCACCTTCGACAACGACGAGGGGTACGATGAGCTGGTACTGGCTCGCTCCATCCCGGTCCGCTCGGTGTGCGAGCACCACCTGCTGCCGTTCGTCGGGACGGCCCATGTCGGTTACCTGCCCGGCGAACGGATCCTCGGGCTGTCCAAGCTGGCCCGCATCGTCGAGCACTTCGCCCGCCGTCCGCAGGTGCAGGAGCGGCTCACCAAGCAGATCGCGGACTGGCTGGCCGAGCGCCTGCAGCCGCGCGGGGTCGGCGTGGTGATCGAGGCCGAACACTCCTGCATGACGCTGCGCGGGGTGCAGGCCGTCGGCAGCAGCACCGTCACCTCCACGCTGCTGGGCAGCCTTCGCCAGGACGCCCGCTCCCGCGCCGAGTTCCTCGCCCTGACCGGCGTCTCGGCCTGACCGGCGTCTCGGCCTGACCGCCGTCTCGGCCTGACCGGCGTCTCGGCCTGACCGCCGTACGCCGTAGCAGCCGGCGGCTCAGCCGGGTCGAGCTACCGGCTCAGCCGAGTTCGTGGAAGCAGCACGACCCGATCGCGCCGGTGGCCACGTTCAGCACCGCGACCCCACGCTCGGCGGGCCGGCCGCGCAGGTACATCCCGGCGTAACCGCGGGTGCCCAGGAAGGCGCCCCAGACCAGCAGGTGCTCGACCGGTCCGTCATCGGACGGGAACAGCTCGGTGTGCGGGTAGATCCGGCGCTGCAGCACCGACTGCCGGCCCATCGCCTCGCCGATCAGCGCGGCCCACTCGTCCGGTTCGGTCAACCAGCCGGGCACCACACCGGCGCCGCCGTGCAACATCACCGGCTTGAGGATCAGCTCCTGCCGGGCGCTGATCGCGTACTCCTCCAGCGGCACGCTGCGGCCGCCCACGGTCACCGGCCCGGGTCGGATCATCCGGGTCCACGGCAACAACCGGTCCAGGCAGTCCAGCTCGTCGGCGCTGAACAGCCGCCGGTTCGCCTCGTCCGACAGCAGCGCCAGCGCGCCCTTGCTGCCGTACAACTCCGCGTCCATCGGGGAGAAGATCCGCACCTTGCCGCGTTCAGCCGCGCTCAGCACCGGCTCGATGAGCCCCGGGCCGGCCGGATCCAGCAGATCCTCCATCAGGAAAACCCGATAGATCACGTCGACGTGATGCTCGCCGAGCCAGACGTCGAAGTTGTCGTCCACCCGCAACTGCCCGAGATGGCAGGCGATCGACTCCATCCCGAGCCGGGTCAGCGCGGCGGCGTTCTTGTGCAGCTCCGGCTCGATCTGCGCGAAGCTGGCCGGCCAGTCGCAGAACGCGACGAACGGCGTGCTGCCGGCCGGGAAACCGCACTCAGCGCGCAGCGTCTCGGCGACCTCGACGTAGGTGTCGACGTAGCCGAGGTTGTGCTCGGCGGCGAACTGCGCCATGAACGGGTGCGACAGCATGGTGCGCATCAGCCCGACCGTGTCGATGCCGCCGAGCGCCGCGCTCATGTTGAACTCCATCAGCCGGAAGCCGGTGTCGTCCAGGTAGAGATCGGCCCGGGACAGCCGGCTGGGAATGCTGCCGCGCCCCCGGACCACCGCGTCCACCTGCTGCTCCGGCACCCCGGTGGCCCGGGCGAAGGCGCCGAGGTCACCGCCGAACAGCCGTTCGGGCAGGCTGGTCACGCACCGGTACAGGGTTTCCAGATCGGCGCCCAGCCGCTGCACCTGGGCACGTTCGAGCAGTCCGGGGCGGGTCAGCACCCGGCCGGCGAAGTGGGTGCCGAGCGTGGCGGGCTGGTAGGCCGCATGGAACTCACCGGCGGTCAAGCCGCTGGCCTCGAAGGCTTCCAGGAACTGCTCGGTCAGCTTGTTGTGCTGGACCGTCCGCGGTTCGGCCGGCTCGACCACTCCTCACTCCGATCTGCCGGAGCTGACTGGGTGCTCCGGCCGACCCAGGCTAGTCGAGCCCCCCGGGGTTGCCTAGACGGAGTGTCCGTTCGCGGCGACGTGCCGCGCCGACGGCGGGGCCTTGGGCAACTCGCCGGTCAGCAGCACCTCCTCGGCGACGTCGCGCAGCTTGCGATGGCTGTGCTGGCTGGCGGTACGCAGCGCGTCGAAGGCCTGCTCCTCGGTGAACCGCAGCCTGGCCATCAGGATGCCCATCGCCGCGCCGATCTGCCGGCTGCTGGCCAGCGCCCGTTCGAGGTGATCGGCCCGGTATCGCTGCTCGACGGCGGTC
>DASUAC010000517.1:0-2723 GCA_035763985.1 Jatrophihabitans sp.
GGGTGACGACCGAGAAGGTGAGGAACTCCTCCACTGAGTCCACCGCGGCGGGGACGTCCAGGGCCACCGAACGTCCGGCGGCGTGCTCGGTGTCCCACCGGTGCACGGCGGCCTCCTGCACCTGGTGCCGCTGGATGAAGCCGACGTTCTGCTGGGTAGGCGCCCAGGTCCAGCAGGAGGCCTGCGGGTCGGCGTGCCGCAGCACCTCGACCAGGTGCAGCGCGCCGGCTCGGAAGCGTTCGAGGAGCTCGGTGTCCGCTGGTGGCTCGGGCCGCTGCTCGTCCGCCGGTGGTTCGACCGGCCGCAGCTCGGCGATCATCGCCCAGAACCAGTGCACCTCGATCACATGCCGGACCAGGTCGGCAACCGTCCAACCCGGGCAGTGCTCGACCGGCGCGGTCAGGTTGCCCTCGGCCGCATCGGCCAGCGCGGCGCTCTGCAGGGCGATCTCCGCGGTGTAGTCCAGACCGGCCGCGGCCGGGTGCAGTGCGGTCATGTCAGCAGACGGTAGAGCACACCGGTGACAGAAACCCAGGCCGTGACTGCCGACCGCATTCGACGACTCAGCCGGCCGCCGGCTCGGTATCGTCGCAGCATGGCATCGCCGTTCACCGAACTCGAAGTCGGCGACCGGGTGGTCAAGATCACCAACCCGGACCGGGTGTACTTCCCGGCCACCGGCGCCACCAAGCTGGACGTTGCCCGGTACTACCTGTCGGTCGGCGAGGGCATCGTCCGGGCGCTGTACGAGCGGCCGTGCATGCTGCACCGGTTCCCGGAGGGCACCGCCGGGGAGCGGATCTACCAGAAGCGGCTGCCCAAGGGGGCGCCCGACTGGGTGCAAACGGTGCAGGTCGCCTTCCCGTCCGGACGGACCGCCGACGAGTTGTGCGTCACCGAGCTGGCCAGCGTGATCTGGGCGGTGCAGATGTCCACCGTGGAGTTCCATCCCTGGCACTCGCGCTGTGCCGACACCGAGAAGCCGGACGAGCTGCGCATCGACCTCGACCCGCAGCCGGGCACCGATTTCTCCGACGCCAAGGTGGTCGCTGTCCTGGTGCACGAGCTGCTCACCGAGATCGGCGCGGTCGGCTGGCCGAAGACGTCCGGCTCCCGCGGTATCCACATCTACCTGCGGATCCACCCGGACTACGGGTTCACCCAGGTGCGCCGTGCCGCGCTGGCCTTGGCCCGCGAGGTGGAGCGCCGGGTGCCGGACCTGGTAACCACCAAGTGGTGGAAGGAGGAGCGCGGCGAGCAGGTCTTCATCGACTTCAACCAGAACGCCCGGGACCGCACCATCGCCTCGGCCTACTCGATCCGGGCCTCCACCGGGCTGATCTCGGCGCCGATCAGCTGGGACGAGTTGCCCGACGTGGCGATGCAGGACTTCACCATGCAGACCATGCCGGCCCGGTTCGCCGAACTCGGTGACGTGCACGCCGGCATCGACGATTCCCCATACGACATAGGGGAGTTGCTCGAATGGTCCGAACGCGATGAGCAGGATCACGGACTGGGCGACGCCCCGTACCCGCCGAGCTTCCCGAAGATGGAGGGCGAGCCGCCGCGGGTGCAACCGTCCCGGATCAACAAGGCGAACTGGGCCGATCAGCCGAATGGGCAACAGTCGGCCGACGCTCCGGATCGCGGCTGAGCCGAACAACCGCCGCTACCGGGTCAGCAGCACCACCGCGGCCGCGGCGATGGCCAGCCCGGCCCCCGGCACGGTGCCGGCGCGTTCCTTGAGGACGGCCATCGCCAGCAGCACGGTGCCGGCCGGGTACAGCGCGGTGATCACCCCGGCCAGCGACAGCAGCCCGTGCCGGGTGGCCAGCAGGAAGGCCAGGTTGGCCAGCGCGTCCAGCACGCCGCATATCGCGGCCAACGCGAACACCCCCCAGGTCTGCCGGACGTACCGGTCCACCGCCAGCAGCAGCGGCACCACCAGCACCACCGAGCAGAGCCGGGAGATCACCACCGGCCATATCCCGGAGTTGTGATCGGTGGAGGCCAGGCAGATGAAGTAGCTGCCGAAGCCGACCCCGGCCAGCACCGCCATCAGCAGCGGACGCCAACCGGCCGGCGGGTGTGGCAGGTCGGGCGGCTGCCGGGAGATGAGCACCACCGCCAGCAGCCCCAGGCCGATGCCCAGCCAGGCCGCCGGCGCCGGACGTTCGCCGCGCAGCACGCCGCCGAGCACCGGAACCACCGCCGACATCACCCCGGTGACCGGGGAGATGATGTTCATCGGGGCGATCGCCAGCGCGCGGTACATCAACGCCACCCCGGCCAGCCCGGCCACCCCGCCGGCCAGGCTCCAGCTCAGCGTCCGGGCCGACACCGGGCCGGCGAAGAACGGCAGCGCGGCGGCCATCACCGCGGTGCCCACCGGGTAGCTGACCAGCAGCACGTTGAGCGCGGAGACCCGGCGCGAGGCCGAGCCCCCGACGAAATCGCTGATCCCGTATGCCGCGGCGGCGATCAGGGCGAACAGCACCCCCATCGGCTCAGCCGCGCGGGCAGCTGTCGCCGGACGGCGGTGCCGCGCTGATCAGGTAGTCGTCCACCTTCGTCCGGATGCAGGCCGTCTTCGGGTAGGCGGTGTGTCCCTCGCCGTCCCAGGTCAGCACCACGCCGCTGCCCAGCGCCTTGGCCAGGATCGCGGCCTGCCGGTACGGGGTGGCCGGATCGTGCACGGTGCCGATCACCAGGATCGGCGG
>DASUAC010000518.1:0-6145 GCA_035763985.1 Jatrophihabitans sp.
ACGACCGCCAAGGCCACCGCGGCGAAGAAGACCACGGCCGCCAAGGCCACCGCGGCGAAGAAGTCCACGACCGCGAAGACCACCGCGGCGAAGCGGACCGCGGCGGCCAAGGCCCCCGCCAAGAAGACCACGACGACCGCCAAGGCACCGGCCAAGAAGGCCACCACGGCCAAGAAGACCGCCGCCAAGGCCCCCGCCAAGAAGACCGCGGCCAAGGCCCCCGCCAAGAAGGCCGCCACCCGGCGGCCGCCGGCCAAGCGGTCCTAGCAGCGGCGGCTGGCTGGCCCGAGGCTCCGGGTCGGGCCGGTCATCGGCAGGTAAAGATCGGCAAGCGGGCCCGGGCTGCGCCGCAGCCCGGGCCCGACAGTCGGTTACGCCGTACGGTCAGTGATAGCTGTGTTCGGCGCCCGGATAGGTGCCCGCCTGCACCTCATCGGCGAAGCGGTGCACCGCGTCGGTCAGCACCGCGGTCAGGTCGGCGTACTGCTTGACGAACTTGGCCGGCTTGCCACCGACCCGCAGGCCCGCCAGGTCCTGCCAGACCAGTACCTGCGCGTCACACTCGACGCCGGCTCCGATGCCGATGGTCGGGATGCGCAGTTCGTGGGTGATCTTCTTGGCCAGGTCGAACGGCACCACCTCGAGCACCACCGCGAACGCGCCGGCGTCCTGCAGCGCCTTGGCGTCCTCGAGCAGCCGGCCCGCCGCCTCGTCGCCGCGGCCCTGCACCCGGTAACCGGACAGCGCATGCACCGATTGCGGGGTCAGTCCGATGTGGGCCATCACCGGCACCCCGGCGGAGGCGAGCAACTCCACCTGCGGTGCCACCCGGGCACCGCCCTCCAGCTTGACCGCGTGCGCGCCACCGTCCTTGAGGAAGCGGGACGCGGTGTCCAGGGCCTGCTGCGGCGAGGCCTGGTAGCTGCCGAACGGCAGGTCGGCCACCACCAGCGCTCGGCTGGTGCCGCGCACCACGCCGCGAACCAGCGGCAGCAACTCCTCGACGCTGACCGGCACCGTGGTGTCGTAGCCGTAGACGACGTTGGCGGCCGAGTCGCCGACCAGCAGCACCGGCACCCCGGCCGCATCGAACACCTGCGCGGTGGAGTAGTCGTAGGCGGTGAGCATCGGCCAGCGGTCGCCGGCCAGCTTCGCCTGTTGCAGATCCCGGATGGTCACCCGGCGGCTGGACGTGCCGCCGTAGAGCGATTCGCTCATGATGGTCCCTCTGTTCTCCTCGAGGCCGGCTTCGCCGGTCCCCGGGCGGTCATGGACGCATCCATGGTGCCGCGCCCGGCGCCGGTGCGCACCTTCTGCCGGCGAGAGATGGCTCACCCAGCCGACGTATCTCAGCGGGTCGTCCGGGTGGTGGTCAGGCCTCCCGCCAGTGATTGGTGATCGGCAGCCGGCGGTCCCGGCCGAACGCCTTGAGGCTGATCTTCGGCCCCGGCGGATACTGCCGGCGCTTCCACTCCGCCGCGTCGGTGAGCCGCACCACCTTGGTCACCAGTTCCGGATCGAAGCCCTCGGCCAGCAGCTCCGCGACGCCGGCATCGGCATCGACGTAGCGGGCCAGCAGCGCGTCCAGCACCTCGTAGTCGGGCAGCGAGTCCGAGTCCAGCTGGCCGGGCCGCAGCTCGGCCGACGGCGGCTTGCTGATCGAGTTCTCCGGGATCGGCGGCTGCTCGCCGCGTTCGAGGGCCACCGCGTTGCGCCATCGGGCCAGCCGCCAGACCAGCGACTTCGGCACGTCCTTCAGCGGCGCGAAGCCGCCGACCGCGTCGCCGTAGATGGTCGAGTAGCCGACCGACAGCTCGCTCTTGTTGCCGGTCGCCAGCACCAGGTGCCCGTGCTGGTTGGACAGCCCCATCAGCAGGGTGCCCCGGATCCGGGCCTGCAGGTTCTCCTCGGCCAGCCCGGACAGCTTCACGTTGGCCAGGTACGCCTCCACCATGTCCGCGATCGG
Organism: Jatrophihabitans sp.; assembly: GCA_035763985.1. Lineage (GTDB taxonomy): Bacteria > Actinomycetota > Actinomycetes > Mycobacteriales > Jatrophihabitantaceae > Jatrophihabitans_A. The sequence goes on from DASUAC010000518.1 coordinate 1,967, forward strand.
GATCACCTGGAAGTGCGCGCCGAGCCGGCGGGCCAGCTCGGCCGCGTCCGAGTGCGAATGCTCGGAGGAGTAGGCGCTGGGCATGCCGACCCCGTACACGCTGTCGCCGCCGATCGCGTCGGCCGCGATCGCCGCCACCACCGCGGAGTCGATGCCGCCGCTCATCCCCAGCACCACCGTGGAGAACCGGTTCTTCCCGATGTAGTCCCGGGTGCCGGTGACCAGCGCCTGCCAGATCTCGGCCTCGTCCGAGAGCGGTTCGGCGATGCCCAGCGGCTCGGCCGGCGCGCCCCCGGCCCGCGGCGGCAGCGGGGCGAGGTGTCGTTCGATGGCGATGCCGTCCGGCCCGGCCGGCTCGGACGGAGCGTCCGGCAGCGCGTCCGGCAGCTCCAGTTCGACGTGGTAGATCTCCTCGCGGAACTGCGGGGCCCGGGCCAGCAAGGTGCCGTCGGAGGCCACCACGAACGAGTCGCCGTCGAACACCAGCTCGTCCTGGCCGCCGACCTGGTTGACGTACACCACCGCGGCCCCGGCCTCGATGGCCCGCCGGCGCACCAGCGCCAGCCGGACGTCGTCCTTGTTCTGCCGGCCGGCCAAGCCGGCGATGTTGCTCTCGTACGGCGAGCCGTTGATGTTGACCAGCAAGCCGACCTGGGCGCGGGCGGCCGCGGTGAACGGGCCGCCGTCCTGCCAGACGTCCTCGCAGATGGTCAGCCCGACGTCGACGCCGCCGAACCGGACCACGGTCAGCGCGCTGCCCGCCTTGAAGTACCGGTACTCGTCGAAGACCCCGTAGTTGGGCAGGTGGTGTTTGAAGTACCGGGCCACCACCCGGCCGTCCTGCAGGAAGGCGGCCGCATTGCGGGCGGCCCCGTCGGTGTCGTCCAGGTAGCCGACCACCACGCCGAGTTCGGCCAGGCCGTCGGCGGCCAGCTCGGCGGCCAGCGATTCCAGCCGCTGCACCGTGGCCGCCCGGAACGACCGGCGCAGCACCAGGTCCTCCGGCGGGTAGCCGGTCAGCGTCATCTCCGGGAACACCACCAGCTGGGCACCGTGGGCGGCGGCCTGCCTGCTCCGGCGCAGCACCATCTCACCGTTGGCGACCAGGTCGCCCACCACCAGGTCCACCTGGGCCAATGCGACGCGCAACACGCTCACACTGTGATTTTGCCCCTGCCGGCCGGCTGCGCGCTGCCCGGTGTGGGGCGGCGCACGCCGATTCCGGGCCGGTGTTCTCATCGTTTTGACACTGTTTCGTCATCGGCCGATGCGGTCATTGTCGTATTCGTAGGCCACAATGGTCGGCGGTGGCTGGCGAGGGATGCCGCCGCCGTGGGGGAGAGGACCGTTCAAGGTGGGGATCCGGCGCGACGCCCTGGTGCTGTCGGCAACCGTCATCGCACTCGTGGTCGGCCTGGCCGGTTGCTCGCAGAAGAAGGCCCCGGGGCCTGCCGGCGCTCAGTCCAGCCAGGCGGCGGCGACCACCCCGGCCTCCTCGTCCGGTTCCGTCGGGCCGGCGAAGCTGTCGATCAGCGCGGCTCCCGGCGCCACCGACGTCAGCCCGGTCGTCCCGATCAAGGTGGCGGTCACCGACGGCTCGATCTCCTCGGTGGTGATGACCAACGCCGACGGCAAGGTGATCAAGGGGGCGCTGGCGCCGGACCGGTCCAGCTGGTCCTCGGCCGAGGACCTCGGCTACGGCAAGACCTATCAGCTGCGTGCGGTGGCGGCCAACGCCGAGGGCAAGCAGACCAGCGAGTCCAGCTCGTTCACCACGGTGACGCCGGACAACCAGACCATGCCCTACATCCAGACCGCGGCCGGCGGCGCGGTGCCGGCCGGGGTGGTGTTCGGAGTCGGCCAGGTCATCCGGATCCACTTCGACGAGTCGATCCCGGACCACAAGGCCGCCATGGCGGCGATCAAGGTGACCACGGTGCCGGCCCAGCTCGGTGGCTTCAGCTGGCTCAGCGACACCGACCTGTACTGGCGCACGGCCAGCTACATGAAGCCGGGCACCAAGGTCACCATCGACGCCAACGTCTACGGCAAGAACCTGGGCAACAACCTGTACGGCCAGGCCGACACCTCCACCTGGTTCCGGGTCGGTGACAGCCACGTCTCGATCGCCGACGACAGGACCAAGCTGGTGAAGGTGTACACCAACGGCAAGCTGGTCAAGGTGATGAAGACCTCGATGGGCCGGCACACCAGCATCAAGGGTGACAACGGCCAGCCGATCGACCTGCGCACCAACTCCGGCCCGCACGTGGTGGTCGACGGCGAGACCGACATCGACATGAACTCGGCCTCGTTCGGCCTGAGCAAGGGCGAGAACGCCTACCGCACCACGGTCCCGGTCGGCGTCCGGATCTCCTACGACGGCGAGTACGTGCACTGGGCGGACTGGTCGGTCTGGGCGCAGGGCAACACCGACACCTCGCACGGCTGCCTGAACGTCTCGCCGGACGACTCCTGGTGGTTCTACCACTACTCCCGTCCGGGCGACATCGTCGATGTGCGCAACACCGGCCGGGCGCTGCAGGAGTGGAACTCCGGCTTCTGGACGGTGTCGTTCGCCAAGTGGATCGCCAGCGGAGCGCAGGCCTGACAAGTCCGGCCGCGCATCGCGGGACGGCCGAGGTATGGCCGCCGGCTTTCGCCCGCGGCCGGTCGAGCCGGGCCGGCCGCCGCGGCGGGTCGGTTACCGTCCGGGGTGACCGAGCGGGCAGACTCTGCAATCGTGGATCGCCAGCAGGAATTCGTCCTCCGCACCCTTGAGGAGCGCCAGATCCGGTTCGTCCGGCTCTGGTTCACCGACGTCCTCGGCTACCTGAAGTCGGTGGCGATCGCGCCCGCCGAGCTGGAGGGTGCGTTCGCCGAGGGCATCGGCTTCGACGGCTCGGCCATCGAGGGCTTCGCCCGGGCCAGCGAGTCGGACATGCTCGCCCGGCCGGATCCGGGCACCTTCCAGATCCTGCCCGGCGACGACACCCGGCCGAGCGACACCGCCCGGATGTTCTGCGACATCACCATGCCGGACGCCTCGCCCTCCTGGGCCGATCCGCGCTACGTGCTGCGCCGGGTGCTCGGCAAGGCGGCGGACCGCGGGCTGACCTTCTACACCCATCCGGAGATCGAGTTCTTCCTGCTGAAGAACCGGCCGGACGACGGCAGCGAGCCGCTGCCGATCGACGAGGGCGGCTACTTCGACATGACCAGCCACGACATCGCGCACGACTTCCGGCGCTCGGCGATCGCCGCGCTGGAGGCGGTCGGCATCTCCGTCGAGTTCAGCCACCACGAGGTCGCGCCGGGCCAGCAGGAGATCGACCTGCGCTACGCCGACGCGCTGACCATGGCCGACAACATCATGAGCTTCCGGCACATCATCAAGGAGGTGGCACGCAGCAAGGGGGTGCACGCCACCTTCATGCCCAAGCCGTTCGGGCACCAGCCGGGCAGCGGCATGCACACCCACTTGTCGCTGTTCGAGGGCGACCGCAACGCCTTCCACGATCCGTCCGACGAGCTGTACCTGTCGAGCACCGCCAAGGCGTTCATCGCCGGCCTGCTGCGGCACGCCCGGGAGATCACCGCGGTGACCAACCAGTGGGTGAACTCCTACAAGCGGCTCTGGGGCTGGTCGGCACCCGGCCAGTTGGTCGAGGCGCCGACCTACGTCTGCTGGGGACACGCCAACCGTTCGGCGCTGGTCCGGGTGCCGATGTACAAGCCGAACAAGGCCAATTCCACCCGGGTCGAGGTGCGCTCGCTGGACTCCGCCTGCAACCCGTACCTGGCCTTCGCGGTGCTGCTGGCCGCCGGGCTGAAGGGCATCGAGGAGAAGTACGAGCTGCCGCCTGGCGCCGAGAACGACGTCTGGTCGTTGTCGGACACCGAGCGCCGGGCGCTGGGGTACGCCGAGCTGCCGCACAACCTGGCCGACGCGCTGCGGGCGATGGAGAACTCCGAACTGGTGGCCGAGACGCTCGGCGAGCACGTGTTCGACTTCTTCCTGCGCAACAAGCGCGCCGAATGGGTGGACTACCGGGCCGAAGTGACACCGTTCGAGCTGCGCCGCTACCTGCCCGCGCTCTGAGCCGCCGTCCCGCAGGCCGGCGGTATTCAGGGGGTCAGCAGCTTCCACTGCCCCTCGGAGACGACCTCCACGGCGCC
>DASUAC010000519.1:0-3938 GCA_035763985.1 Jatrophihabitans sp.
GAACCGGGTGCCGGCAAATCCAGGCTGCTCCTCGACGTGGCCGAACGGGCTGCCGCGGACGGGCTGATCGTGATGCGTGGCCGGGCAAGCGAGGCCGGGCCGGCACCGTTGCGGGTGTTTGCCGAGGCGCTGGCGGGGATCCAACGGCGCGGACTGCTGCCGGACGAGCACCTCGGCGGCTACCGACCGCTGTTGTCCCGGGTGTTGCCGGACCTACCTGGCCCGGATCATGGCAGTACCCAGGACGCTGTGCCCCTCGTGGCGTTTGCGGAGGCGGTGCTGCGCACCGTGACGGCGGTCGGTGGCAACGGCGGTTGCCTTCTGGTGCTGGAGGATCTACAGGACGCCGACGCCGAGTCGGTGGCGGTGCTGGAATACCTGCTGGACAACATGGCCGGCGCGCCGGTGGCGGTGCTGGGCGCGCTGCGGCCGGAGCCCGGCCCCATCCAGCAGGTTCTGGCGACAGCCGAGCTACGCGGGACGGTCGAGTTGCTGCCATTACGCCGACTGAACCAGGTAAATACCTGCCTGCTGGTGCAGGCCTGCCTCGGCAGCGACCGGTTGTCGGCAGAGCTGCTGGACTTGGCCTGGCGCAATAGTGCGGGAAATCCACTGGTGGCGGAGGAACTGCTGTACGACCTGGTCGCCAGCGGCCAGCTAGGCCGGCACGGTGAAGGCTGGCAGCTGACGGCCGATCCGGTTCTGACGCCACCGCGCAGCGTGCTGCAGCTGATCGAGCTTCGGATGGCACGGTTGGACCAGAGGTGCCGGCAGGTGTTGCTCACCGCGGCGATCTACGGCGAGCAGTTCCCGCTGCAACCGGTGCAGGCTGCTACCGGGCTGGCTGAGCTGGATTTCCTGGCCGCCATCGGACTCGGTGTCACCCGACAGATCCTCGTCGCCGAGGCGGTCGGCTGGTACCGGTTCCACCATCCGCTCACCCACACCGCGGTGCTCGAGCTGGCCGAGCCGGCCGAGCGTCACCATGCCGCCGGCCGACTGGCCGAGGCGGTGCTGGCCAAGAATCCGTCGCCGACCGGCACCGTCTGCCGGCTGGCCGGCCGATTGCTCGCCGAGGCCGGACGTCCGGAGCAGGCCGGTGAACTGTATGCGCGCGCCGGCCGGCGGGCCCTGCGCGCCGGTGCCGTCGAGTACGCGGTAGCCGATCTGACCGAGGCGATCCGGCTTCGGGAACTGGGCGGCCCGGTGCCGGCCGATCTCGTCGCTGATCTGGTTCCTGCGTTGTGCCAGGCCGGCCGACTCGATCGTGCATCGGAGTGGGTCGAGCGGCTGGACCCGCCGACCGATGTGCAGGCTTGCCGGACCCGGGCACTGATGCACCTTGGGTTGATACCCGGGTGCCACAACGCCGGCCGTACCGAGCAGGCTCGGCGGCAACTCAGCTACGCCCGCTCCCTCGTGGTGGGCGCCGGCGCCGAGCTGCTGCGCATCCATTGCGACGTGATGGATGCGCGATTGAGTGTCGATTTCACCGAATGCACCCTGGATACCGACCCAGCGGCTGAACGGTTGGCCCTCCGATCCGCCGTAGCCGCCGAGCGGCTGGCCGAAACCGCAGCGGATGCCGTCGAGCGTGCCGCGGCCGTCGAGGTGGCGTGTCTGGCCTGGAACGCCCTGTTGCTCCTTCTCCGGATGCACGACCGGCCTCGAGAGCACGTCCGATACGGCCGCCGGCTCGCGGCCCTGGCCGACCGGCACAACCTGGCCGGCTGGGCACTCTATGCGGCGCTGCTGTCGGCCAAGGATCAATGGATGATCGATGGGGACGTATTGCCCCTGCAAGCGGTGTGCGATCAGCTACAGCGGCTCGGCCAGGTCCAGCGCTCGCTGATGATGGATTGCGATCTGTATCAGCACCAGTTGATGGTCGGCGAGGGCAGCCTGCAGCCAGTCGTAGAAGCCTTGACCGAGCAGTTGCTGTTGGCTCGCCGGCTCGGGGAAGCCTTGATGGAGCAACTCCTGCTCGCCGGTCTGGTGCTGGCCGCCGGATTGCGGGCCGATCGGCGAGCGTTGAGCCAGCTACTCGCGAACGAGGCGATGGCCGATCCGCCGTATTCGCTGGCCCAGGAAATCGGCCTGGCCTCCGCGCTGTGTCTGGCCCTGGAGGCCCGCGATCACGAAGCGTTCGCCACCTTGGCCGACCTTGCCCGTCGGAAGCTGATCGACCCGTACTACGGATCCTTCGCGCTCGGGCTCATGCTGTTGCTGGGCACAGTGATGGGCCGGACATCGTCGGAGGAGGTGGCGGCGGCCTTTCCGCTATCCGGACAGGTGCGCTGGACCCGGCAGTTCCTGCACTGGGCTTCGGCGATCCATGCCGGGCGGCGTGGCGAACTCGGCTGCGCGCAGCGACATGCCAGCCAGGCAACGGTCGCCGCGGCGATCTACCCGGTGGCACGGCACCTCGCCGCGCGCCTGGTCGCCGCCGAGGCCGCAGCGGCCGGTTGGGGCACACCGATCGAGGATCTGCGTGCCGCGGAGGCATGGTTCCACGAACAGGACGTGCCGGTGGCCGCCCGCAGTTGCCGGGATGTCCTGCGCAGCCTCGGCGCGTCGGTGCCACAGCGGCGGGAGGGAACCGCCGCACTGCCAGCCGTGCTGCGGGCAGCCGGGGTGACGGCTCGGGAGTACGAGGTCGGCCTGCTCGTCCGGGAGCACCTCGCCAATCGTGACATCGGCGCACGCCTGCACATCTCGCCGCGGACTGTCGAGAAGCACGTCGCTGCGCTGTTGGGCAAGCTGATGCTGCCCGATCGCCGAGCACTCATCGACGTGATCGCCGGATCCGGCTAGGGACGCGCTCGACATACCCATGCCCCTGGCTCGGTCAAATGTGGGTGTACCGCACCCATGCGGAGGCATGTCTGCGCTGCGGACAATCGTTACCGGCGTGATTGCTCTGCACGTCATGGTCAGGGATCGTCATGTCAACGGGGGTGTGGCTGGCCGGCACGCCGGCCAGCCACACGGGACGGAATCGCCATGCTCCATCAACCATCCGGCGAGCTACAGCTACCGGCTCCGGTTGCATCCGACGACGGCTCGTCCGTCATCCAGGGTCAATCCCTCTGGCGGATCGCCTGGCGGCGGTTGAGAGGCGACCGTATGGCGATGGCCGGCGGCTGCGTACTGCTGTTCATCGTGCTGATCGCCGCTTTCGCGTCCCCGCTGATCCAGCTGTACGGGCACGAACCGAGCACCTTCAACAGCAAACTGACCAGCTTTGACACAGGCGTGCCGCTCGGCCGTTTCGGCGGCATCTCCGCCCGGCATTGGCTCGGTGTCGAACCGGTCAACGGTCGCGACATGCTGGCCCGCTTGATCGCCGGCAGTCGGACCTCCCTGGTGATCGCAGGGTCGGCGACGTTGATTTCGCTGCTGCTCGGCACCGTCACCGCCGTGCTCGCCGGCTATTACGGAGGCGTACTGGACGCTGTTATGGTGTTGATCTTCGACATGCTGCTGACCATCCCAGCCCTGCTGCTCGCGATGGCCCTGGTGACCTTCCTGAGCCAATCCCCGAGCGTGTTCGGACTGTCCGGCAACAACCTCAGCTTCGCTCTGGTGATCTGCCTGCTGGGGATAGGCGGCTTCCCCTATCTCGGCCGGCTGATCCGCGGTCAGGTGCTGTCACTGCGGGAGAAGGAATTCATCGAGGCTGCCCGCTGCCTGGGCGCCACTGACCTGCGCATCATGGTCCGTGAGCTGATGCCGAACCTGGTCGGCCCGCTGGTGGTCTGGACCAGCCTCACCCTGCCGATCAACGTCCTGGGCGAATCGGGCTTTGCTTATTTGGGTATCGGCGTGCGGCCGCCCACCGCCAGTTGGGGTGGCATGCTGTCGGACGCCCAGGACTACTACATGGCCGATCCGCTTTACCTGCTGCTGCCGGGCACTGCGCTCTTCGTGACCGTGCT
>DASUAC010000520.1:0-6137 GCA_035763985.1 Jatrophihabitans sp.
AGCAGCCGGTCCGGGTGATGGTCGTCGACGACCATCCGATCTGGCGCCGAGGGCTGGAGCGTGACCTCGCCGAGGCCGGGTTCGAGGTGGTCGCCTGCGTGGCGGACGGCGAGAGCGCGGTCCGGCTGGCGCCGGCCACCCGGCCCGACGTGGTGCTGATGGACCTGCAACTGCCCGGCATGTCCGGGGTGGCGGCGACGGCCGAGCTGGTGCGCATCGATCCGTCCATCCGGGTGACGATGCTGTCCTCCTCCGGCGAGGACGCGGACGTGCTGGCCGCCGCGAAGGTGGGAGCGCGGGGCTACCTGGTCAAGTCGGCGGCCCCGGAGGAGCTGATCGACGCGGTGCGCCGGACGGCCGCCGGCGAGGCCGTGTTCTCACCGGGCCTGGCGGCCCTGGTGCTCGGTGAGTTCCGGCGGATGGCGTTGCAGCCGGACGACGATCGGGTGCGGTTGACCGACCGGGAGACCGAGGTGCTCAGGCTGGTTGCCAAGGGGCTGACCGCGCGGCAGGTCGCCGACCGGCTGGTGCTCTCGCACCGGACGGTGCAGAACCACGTGCAGAACACGCTGCGGAAGCTGCAATTGCACAACCGGGTGGAGCTCACCCGATGGGCCATCGAGCAGGGCATGGCCGAGTAGCCGGTTCAGCCACCCGAAGGCGACGGCGAGTGAGCATCGCAGGCGCGGAGCGAGCGCGGAGCCGAGGAGTTGCACAGCACGTCGGCGAGCCGGAGCCGGTTGCTGGCTCCGGCCGGTTCGGTGGGCCGGCCGATCCGGAACAGGGCCACCGGCGTTCCCCGGCCACCGGCCAGTGCGGCGACCTCCGGCCGGGTCTCCGGACGGTCGATGGCGATCGAGATCGGGTGATAACCGAATCCGCCGGCGCAGATCGCCACCCAGGCCCGCAGCAGCCGGCGTCCCGCTTCGACCAGGTCGGCCGGACGGTCGGAGTCGGCGCACAGCACGGCCACGGCGGGTGCCTCGCCGAGCAGCCGGATGTCGCGCCCGCTGTACAGCCGGGCCACCGGCGCGGGCAGCCGGCCGAGCCGGAACGCCGCCCGCAGCGCCAGCCACTCGTAGCGGGCCAGCCGCAGCTGCCGCGGGGTCATCCCGGCCGGGGTGTCGTCCTCGGGCCGGATCCAGGCCTGCAGGTCGCCGACGAAGCGGCGGTCCCGCCAGGACAGCGCCGAGGCCCGCCGGACGATCCGCACCACCTGATCGGTCGGCACCAGTACGCAGCGCAGGTCGCGCAGCACCGAGGTCAACTCGGCCGGCAACGGTTCGTCGGTGTAGCGGGACCGGTTCGTCGCGCGACCGGCGACCGCGGCGGCCAGCGGATCGGCGACCGCGCCGGGCCGCAGCACGTCACGCGGTCGCAGGGTGACGTCGGCGACGTGCAGGTCGTTGCCGTCGCGCGCCAGCACCGGCCGGATCTCGGCGGTCAGCCCCTCGGCCACCGCGGCCAGCGCGAGGGTTTCGCAGAACGCGCCCATGCACAGGTAGGCGTCCCGGTCCTCCGGGTCGGCCGGCAGGTAGTCGTGATGGTCATAGTGCAACTCGTAGCGGTCGGGGCCGAGGTGGATGCGCCAGGGCTGGGCGTTGTGCGCACTCGGGGCCCGCAGCGCGGCGGTCAACACCCGCCGGTGTGCGGCCGGAAGTGCCGCGGCGAGCGCCTCGCCGTCGGCCGGGACGAGCTCGGTCATGATGGTTTGCCTTTCTCGGTAAGGGAATTCAGCGCACGATGTAGCGGCGCTTGATGCGGGTTGCGTTGGCGGCGAACACGCCGGTGCCCGGTGCGGTGAGGCGGATCTCGAAGGACACGGCACGCGGGTCCTCCGCGGCCGCCGCCGCCCAGTCCCGGTTGTGCGCGACCAGCCAGTCGGCGATGCCGGTACCGACCTGGCCGGCCACCGTGCTCACTGTCGCCTCGACAGCCGCGGGCCCCCGCGATTCGACAGCTGCGGCGTCCCGCGATTCGACACCTGCGGCGTCCCGCGATTCGACATGGATCCGCGGGACGCTCCTGCCGTCGGCGGCCTCGGCCGGTTCCAGGCAGAAGGCGCCCAGGCCGAACTCCGGGTGCTGCTCGGCCAGCGCGCCGAGCGCCGCGTCGACGTCCTCGGGGTAGAGGTTGGCGCCCATATGGGACAACGTGGAGTCGGCTCGTCCGGCCACGTACAGGAAGGGCAGCCGGGCGGCACCGGTGGTGGGCAGCTCCACCCCGTGCGCCTCGGCGATCGCCAGCAGCGACCGGAAGCTCAGCGAGCCGCCGGCGTCGTGTACCGCGTAGCGGACCCGGGGCGAGAGCAGCGTACGGGTGACGGTGACGACCAGTTCGCCGTCGATCGTCTCGACGTGGTAGGTCGCCGGGTCGTACTGGAAGACCATCGGCAGCCGGCCGGTGTGACCGAACAACGCCTGCGCGAACCGGGGATTCGCCGCGGCGGCCTGCCGGACCGCCACCGCCAGCTCGGTCTCACCGGCCACCCCGATGTCCAGGTCGGAGGCGCCGTAGGCGGACAGCACCCGGTGGAAGTCCCGCTGCAGCCGGCTGCGCAGCAGCTCGGTCATGCCCTCGCCGCCGACGAATCCCCACAGCTCGTAACCGGACAGGTCCAGCCCGCGGGCCGCCGCGGCGTCCGCGAACGTGGCGAGGAAAGGCGGATAGCCGCAGACGACGTAGCAGACGTCCGGGCCGAGCAGGTCGATCGCGGCCAGCGCCTTGTCCGCGTCCGGCCCGCACGACTTGATCACGCCGAGCCGGCGCAGCGCCGCCGTGACCGACGAGCCGGTGGCCCAGGCACCCATCGAGAAGCAGTTGAGGACCACCACCCGGTGATGTTCGCGATTGCGCAGCAGCCACTCGGCCTGCACCGCCAGGCAGCGCTCGACCTGGTCCAGCTCGGTCCGGGACCGCACCCACTGGTACGGCCGGCCGGAGGAACCGGAGGATTCGTCAACCTCGACGCCGGTGGCCGGTACCCGCCCGCCCCGGCACCGTTGGGGTAGCGGGTAGGCGTCCACGTAGCCGGCCTTGTCCAGCACCGGCAGCGCCTCGAGGTAGCCGGTCAGCCGGCCGGTCCGGAACGCCGAGCGCCACGGCCGGCAGTCCGCGGTGGCCGATCGGTAGGCCGGGACGCCACGCCGGGCGCGCGCCGCGGTCAACACCGCGGCCGCCGGACCGGCCAGCTCGGCCAGCGCGCCACCGGATCGGGTCAGCAGGGCAAGGCCACGTGGGTGCCGGCCGAGGGTGGCAGCCGCGACGCGAACGGCCGCGAGGACGAGCACGCCGAGCACGAACTGCAGTACCACCAGAAGGCCGCCGGCCAGCTGCCGTACCGGAATCGGCCGTGCCGCAAAGGCTGCCCGGGGCTGATAGAGGATCTCCATACCCCAGAGCCTGGCCGCCCGAGGCGCGCCGCGGACCCGGACGAATACTCAACCTCGGCTGAGTATTACGACTCAACCGAGGTTGAGCGGTCCGGTGCTCAGCCGCCGCTGTCGTTACCCGGGCCGGGACCCTGCGGACGGTCGAGGGACTCGTTGCCGGCGTGCAGGACGGCGATGACGTCGCCGGCGTGCAGGATGTCGATGACGTTGCCGCTGCGGACGCTGAACCGGACCGCGTCGCCGACCTTGAGCGAGCTGAGCTGGGCCTCGCCGTTCTTGTCGATGTCGGAGTTGCTGTCGACCTGGTAGGTGGTGGTGCCGCTGCTGGTCTTGATGGTCACCGAGGAGCTGCCGACCGCGGTCACCGTCCCGCTCAGGTTCAGCATGGCGCCGGGGCCGTGCCGGTCCTGCGGCTGCGTGGTGGACGAGTTCGACCCGCTCGACGAGCTGGAGCCGGGCGTCGGGGTGGTGGTCGCGGCGTTCGACAGCACGGTGCCGCCGACGATCGCGCCCGCCACCACGCCGGCCCCCACCAGACCGGCGCCGAGCACCAGGCCACGCCGCCGGCGTGGCGGTGTCGCGGCTGGCTGCGCCGCCGGGACCGGTGGTGGCATCCATTCGTTGGGCTGCATTGCTACTCCCCTCAGGCGGCGATTCCCGCGGGGTGCGGGGGGGCCATGCATCCACGGTCGGCGGGCAAGCTTGCAGCACGCTGCCGCGAACATATGCGCAGGCTGTGACTCGGCGGCGCCGGGTCAGCCGGCCTTGCTCCCGTCGGACCCCATCAGCCGTCCCTGCAGGACGCGCAGGCCCGGCCCGGCGAGTTCCGCCAGCGCCGCCCCGCGTCCGGCGGTGACGAGCAGCAGCGAGATCACCGGGCCTTGGACCAGCGGGCCGGAGCCGAGGCTGAGGTCGGTGTCGGTGGCGCGCAGGGTCAGCCCGAACACCCGTTTCTTGCCACCGATGATCGCGTTGCTGCCTGCGTACAGCCGGATCACCCGAACCACCTGATCGGCCGGGTAGCTGTGCGCGATGCCGAGCGGCCGGCGGATGTCCTCGGCGTGCACGAACACCTCGCCGAGCCAGGTCGCCCGCGGGCCGGGCGGCGCGCTGGCGCGGTTCTGCACGGCGCGGAACTCGGCCAGCGTCGCGGCTGGGCCGCCGGCACCCTGCGTCGCGATCTCCTTGTCGGCGAACCTGTCGAACGCGAAGCCGGCGGCGGCGAACTTGGCCAGGAACTTCGGTGGCGTCATCTTGGCGGTGCCGACCATGTGAGCCAGCACTTGGTGAACATTCCATCTGCTGCACAGGGACGGCGTCTGCCACTGCGCATCGGTCAGCCCCGCCAGGTCGTCGGCGAGCGACTGCCGCTCGGCATGGATCGTGGGCCAGATGTCCTCGGCCACCGCTGCCTCCTTGTTGAAGAGTCGGTCGCGCATCCGGCTGGTGACGGGGCAACGGATCGGCGGCCCTCATCAGCCCGAGGAAAGGCTAACGCCGAATCGAGCCGGCGGCTTGGGTATTGGCCTAACGCTGTCGGCCGGCCCACGGGGTGATGCTGGCCAGTACGGTCGCCAACGATTTGAGGACGTCGGAGACCGGGGTTGCGGCGGACGGCCGGATCGCAATGACCAGGACGATCAAGGCAATCAGTCCGCAGAACGCGAAGACCGCCAGTTCCATCGCGCGCTCCTCAGCGTTCGCGGGCCGCTGCGGGCGAGTGGGCTGCGGCGGTGCGGGCCAGCCTGCGGGCGGTGAGCCGGATGCCGAGTTGCCAACGGAACCGGGCGAATCTGCCGTGGATCTCGGCAAGATCGGCCGCCCACTCCTCGGCAAAGCGTTCCCGCTGGCCTGCCGGAAGCCGCTGCAGCGCACCGGTTAGCAAGCGACCGGCCGACGATTGCCGTGCCTCGGAGGCGGCCCGCCGACGGTGGTATTCCTCCCACATAAGGAGGAATAGCTGTCTGGTGTCAGACTCATCGATGTCATCTGTGGAAACGAGGCCGCGGTGCGGCGATGGTTGCTCACTGGGCCACTCGAGGCTCTGAAGGCGGAATACCGGCCTCCCCGGCTGCCCGGCTCCTTCCTGCAACTTGAGCAAGTAGCGATACCTTTGTCGTGCCATCTCAGGCGCCTTCCAGGCCGAGCCGGCTGGCGGGAAGCTCCATGCCCAACCAGCGCCGGGCCGAGGAAAGCTGCTCCCGGGCCTGCCGGGCTCCCTCGCCGGTGAGCATGTACAGCCGCTTGCGCGGCCGGCCCTCGGCGGACGGGTCGACCTCCTCCCACCGCGACACCACCCAGCCGTCCCGTTCGAGCCGGTTGAGCATCGGGTAGATCGTTCCGGACGGCAGCCCCGCCGCCCGGGACAGCTCCAAGCCGTAGTGCTCGCCGGTGACGTTCTCCAGCATCACGCCCAGTACCCGCAGCGTCTGAACCGAAGGTTTGCGACCCATGCATGCAACTCTACATAGCCCTATGTAGATGTGCAAGACAGCTGCAGTCAGGGTGCGTATCACCGTCGTCCGGGGATCTTGCTGTCAAGCCTGGTCAGCCCTCGCCGGTAGCGGTCGCGGCCGGATAACCCATCCGGCCATCCGTGCTAGGCAAGAGTGGAGCGATGTGGTCGCTGAGCCGTCACATCGCGCCACTTTCGTGGCGGCTGGTCCGCAGCACAGTGGGCCGGGGTGCCTTGACCCGCTCCGAACCCGCGTGAAATCCTGCCGACGCGTAAGACGATTCGCCCGG
>DASUAC010000521.1:0-4350 GCA_035763985.1 Jatrophihabitans sp.
GAAATCCGGGTGCAGGAACCGGCCACTGCCGATGCTGGCCACCCAGGCCGCGGAGCGTGAGCTGACCGGAGCGTGTGAGATGTCGTGCCGCCACGGGTTGTCCGGCGGAAACAGCGGGCAGCCGGCGATGCTGGCCGGTCCGCTCGGCTGGTGGGGGACCGGCAGTGGCAGCCGCCTCGGCCGAACCGGCACCGGCGGGTTCACCGGGCGCGGGCTGGTCCGTGCCACCGAGTTGGCCACGGCCGCATTCATGGCCGGCTGGATGCCGGACATCCGACTGGCACTGCCGGCCGTCCCACCGGCCGCCGTTCCGGTGGCATTGCCGTGTGCGCCGCCGGTACAGCCGGCCAGCGCAACCGTGCCCGCCGCCAGCAGGGCGACGGTCACTCGGGTACCGACTCGCATGTGATCAGTATCGGCGGCGCTGGTCGCCGTACCAGCGATTCGCCAGATCGCCCGCGGCCGTAGCATGAAAACCCGTGAGTACCAGCCTGTTTCCCCAGCTCGAACCGTTGCTGGCCAAGGTGGGCAAACCGATCCAGTACGTCGGCGGCGAGCTCAACGCCCGGGTCAAGGACTGGGACGCCGCCGACGTCCGGTGGGCACTGCTCTACCCCGATGCCTATGAGGTGGGCCTGCCCAACCAGGGGGTGCAGATCCTCTACGAGGTGCTCAACGAGCGTCCGGACTGCCTGGCCGAGCGCTGCTACGCGGTGTGGCCGGACCTGGAGGCGCTGATGCGCCGGCACCGACTGCCGCAGTTCACCGTGGACGCGCACCGGCCGGTGGCCGACTTCGACGTGCTCGGGGTGTCCTTCGCCACCGAACTCGGCTACACCAACCTGCTCACCACGCTCGATCTGGCCGGCATCCCGCTGCACGCCGCCGAGCGGGGCGAGGACGACCCGATCGTGCTGGCCGGCGGGCATGCCGCGTTCAACCCGGAGCCGATCGCGGACTTCATCGATGCCGCGGTGCTCGGCGACGGGGAGCAGGCGGTGGGCATGATCACCGATCTGATCGCCGGGTTCAAACGGGCCGGCTCACCCGGCGGCCGGGACGAACTGCTGACCCGGCTGGCCGAGACCGGCGGGGTGTACGTCCCGCGCTTCTACGACGTGCGCTACCGCCCGGACGGCTCGATCGCCGAGGTGACGCCGAACCGGCCTCGGGTGCCGGAGCGGGTCCGCAAGCACACCGTGACGGATCTGGACTCCTGGCCGTACCCGAAGACGCCGCTGGTGCCGCTGGCCGAGTCGGTGCACGAGCGGATGTCGGTGGAGATCTTCCGTGGCTGCACCCGCGGCTGCCGGTTCTGCCAGGCCGGCATGATCACCCGGCCGGTCCGGGAGCGCTCGCTGCCCACCATCGGCCGGATGGTGGAACAGGGGCTGGCCGCGACCGGCTTCGACGAGGTCGGGCTGCTGTCGCTGTCCTCGGCCGACCATTCCGAGATCGGCCCGCTGGCCAAGCAACTTGCCGACCGGTACGCCGAGGACAAGGTCTCGCTGTCGCTGCCGTCCACCCGGGTGGATGCGTTCAACATCGACCTGGCCAACGAGTTCTCCCGCAACGGCCGGCGCAGCGGGCTGACCTTCGCGCCCGAGGGCGGCTCGGAGCGGTTGCGCCGGGTGATCAACAAGATGGTCAGCCACGACGACCTGATCAACACGGTGACCGCGGCGTACTCCTCCGGCTGGCGGCAGGTGAAGCTCTACTTCATGTGCGGACTGCCCACCGAGACCGACGAGGACGTGCTGGAGATCGCCCGGATGGCGCACGACGTGATCCGGGCCGGCCGGGCGGCGACCGGGTCGAAGGACATCCGGGCCACGGTGTCCATCGGCGGCTTCGTGCCCAAGCCGCACACGCCGTTCCAGTGGGCGGCCCAGGCGGCGCCCGAGGTGGTGGACGGCCGGCTGCGCGCGCTGCGCGCGGCGATCAACGCCGACCGCTCGCTGGGCCGCAACATCGGCATGCGCTACCACGACGGCGAGCCGTCGCTGATCGAGGGACTGCTCTCGCGCGGCGATCGCCGGGTCGGCGCGGTGATCGAACGGGCCTGGCGGGACGGGGCTAAGTTCGACGGCTGGAGCGAGCACTTCTCCTACCAGCGCTGGGTCGGCGCCGCCGAGGCGGTGTTCGCCGGCTCGCCGGTCAGCCTGGCCTGGTTCACCACCCGGGAGCGGGACGCCGAGGAGGTACTGCCCTGGGACCACCTGGATTCCGGCCTGGACAAGCAGTGGCTCTGGGACGACTGGCAGGACGCGCTGACCGGCTACGAGCAGGACGACTGCCGGTGGACGCCGTGTTTCGACTGCGGGGTGTGCCCGAGTATGGGCACCGACATCCAGATCGGTCCGACCGGCCGGCCGCTGCTGCCGCTGGCGGCCAAGCGGTGAGTGCGGGTCAGGCCAGGGGCAGCCGCCGCAGCCCGGACGCGGTGCACGTCGCGCCGGTGCAGCGGATCCGGCTGCGCTATGCCAAGCGCGGACGGTTGCGGTTCACCTCGCACCGGGACTTCGCGCGGGCCTTCGAGCGGTCGCTGCGCCGGGCGGACGTCCCGATGGCGTACTCGGCCGGCTTCCATCCGCACCCGCGGATCTCCTACGTCGGGGCGGCGCCGACCGGGGTGGCCTCGGAGGCGGAGTACCTGGAGATCGCGCTGGCCGAGCACCGGGATCCGGCCGAGCTGGCCGCCGTCCTGGACGCCGCGCTGCCGGCCGGCCTGGACATTGTGCAGGCGGTGGACGCGGCCGACTGCCCGCCCGGATCGCTGGCCGATGCGATCCAGGCGTCGGAGTGGCAACTGGAACTGGCCGCCGATCCCGGGCAGCTGCAGGACGCGGTGACCGCGTTCCTGCGGGAGGAGGTAGTGCTGGTCGAGCGGCTGACCAAGGACGGCCGCCGGGAGATCGACGCGCGCGGGCCGGTACTGGCCGCGCGGGTCGCACCGGCAGTCTCTGGCGCTGCCGCACCGGCAGTCTCTGGCGCTGTCGCACCGGCAGCTTCCGGCGCTGTCGCACCGGCAGCTTCCGGCCGTCCGGCGGTGTCGGCTGCCGGCTCGGCCGATCCACGTGCGATACTGACAGTGGTCGTACGGCAGGTCACTCCGACCGTCCGACCCGACGATGTTCTCGCCGCACTGCGGCTGGTCGCCGGTTTCGCCCCGTCGGAGCCCGCCCGGGCTACTCGGCTGGCGCAGGGACCGGTCGATGAGGCTGCCAGCGTGGCAGATCCGTTGCGCAAGACAGGGCTTTCCACCAGATAGCTTCAGCACGATCGTCCGGCTGGCTGCCGCCGCTGGATGAACAGACTTCGCGGTCCGCTTGCGGGTGGGCCGCCAAACCGCCGCTGCGCGGCCGGATGCCCCGGAACCTGGGCGTACGACTCGGGTTTCCGCCGTTTCCGGCCCCGGTGGTGAGACAGGAGCACACCGAGCACATGCTCGACACCGAACAGACCGATACCGAATCCACCAACGCCGGCACCGCCGAAGGCAAGCCGGCCCGTCCGGCCCGGAAGGCGCCCCGTAAGGCGGCCGCCAAGAAGGCCGCCCCCGCCGCCGAACCGGCCCCGGACGCCGACGCGGCCCCCAACACTCCGGCCGCCAGCGCTCCGGCTTCCAATGCTGCGGCCGCCAGCGCTCCGGCCAAATCGCCGCGGAAGGCGCGCAAGGCGCCGGCCAAGAAGGCGGCGAGCGGGTCCGCGGCTATAGCCGAGACGGACGAGGCGGCCCGGGTCGCCGCGGCACCGGCCGCCGCTCAGTCGGCCGCCGGCCGACCGGCAACCGACCAGGCACCGGCCGAACCGGCTCCGGCCGAATCGGCTCCGGCCAAGAAGGCGCCGCGGAAGCGGGCCGCCAAGAAGGCCGCGCCGGCCGTCGAGACCCAGCAGCCCGAGACCGAGCAGCCCGCGCCGGCGAGCCAGGCCGCGCCGCGGGGCCGGTCCGCGGCGAGCACCCAGGCAGACCAGGCTCAGCCGGCCGACTCCGTCCCGGCCAAGAAGGCGCCGCGGAAGCGGGCCGCCAAGAAGGCCGCACCGGCCGCCGAGACCCAGCCGGCCGAACCGGCCACCCAGCCGGAGCCGGCCGATCAGCCACCCGCCGGCCCGGCGCTGGCCGCTCCCGCGGTGCTGTTCCAGCCGCCGACGGAGGCGCCGGCGCCACGCCGGCGCCGGTCCAGCCGGACCCGGGCGGCCGAGGCCGCGCCGGAGCAGGCGGCCGAAGCCGAGCCGAGCGAGGCCGTCGAGCCGGCCGAAGAGGCCGAGACCGACGCGGAAGCGGCCGAGGGCGGCCGGCGGCGTCGGCGGCGCGGTCGACGTGGTCGCGGCAGCAAGGCCACCGAGGGG
>DASUAC010000522.1:0-3902 GCA_035763985.1 Jatrophihabitans sp.
GACGAGGTGCGGCTCGGCGCCACCCTGCGCGGTACCGGCGACCGGCTCGCCGAGGTGCTCGGCGGGACCGAGGTGATCGTGCTGGACGGGGTCAACATCGAGCTGCCCAGCACCTCGCTGCTGATCGGCCAGCTCGCCGACGAGGTGATCGTGCTGGTGTACGCCAACCGCACCACCCACCGGGATCTGGAGGGCCTGGCCCAGCACCTGGCCCAGGCGCGGGCCAGCATCTCCGGAGCCATCCTGCTGTCCCGGACCCGACGGCTGCGCCGGTCGCGGGCCGCCGCCTCGCCGAGCCCGCAACCGGGTGTCCGGGGCGCCCGGCGGCCCGAGTCGGCCCGTACCGGCTCGGCGGGCTCGCGGCGTTCCGGGCAGCCGGACGGTAGCCGCGAACAGCCGGTCGACGGCCGCCGGGGCGGTGACACCGAGCCGCTCCGGCCGATCTCCGGAGCCGGCAAGGGTCGTTAGGGTGCGGCTGTTGCTCGCCGCATCGACCGGCGGACACCTCAGCCAGCTGATGGCGCTGCAGCCGTGGTGGGCCAAGCACGAGCGGTACTGGATCACCTTCGACAAGCCGGACGCCCGTTCGCTGCTGGCCGGTGAGCAGATCAGCTGGGCGCACCATCCGACCACCCGCAACATCCCGAACCTGATCCGCAACTTCGGGGTGGCCTGGCGAGCGCTTCGCCGGTTCCGGCCGGACGTGGTGGTCTCCACCGGCGCCGCCGTGGCCGTCCCGGTGTTCTACCTGGCCCGGCTGATGGGCATCCGGACCGTGTACATCGAGGTGTACGACCGGATCGACAGCGCCACCCTGACCGGCCGGCTGTGCCGGCCGGTGTCCGACGTCTTCGCGGTGCAGTGGACCGAGCAGCTGGCGCTCTACCGGGGTGCCACCGTGATCGGGCCGCTGCTGTGAGCGAGGGGCAAGCCGGCCGGCTGACCGCGGTGGTCACCGTCGGCACCGACCACCATCGCTTCGACCGGCTGATGGACTGGCTGGAGAACTGGCAGGCCGGGCATCCGGATGCGATCGACTGGATCGTCCAGCACGGTGCCAGCCGGCCGATGCGCGGCGCCGCCGGTTTCGCCCTCAAGCCGCGGGCGGAGCTGCTGGAGTTGCTGCGCACGGCGGACCTGGTGGTCACCCAGGGCGGTCCGGGCGGCATCATGGACGCCCGCGAATGCGGCAAGCTGCCGATCGTGGTGCCCCGGCTGGCCCGGCTGGACGAGGTGGTGGACGACCACCAGGTCGCCTTCGCCCGGCAGCTGGCCGCGACCGGCATGGCGGTCACCGCGCAGAGCGAACCCGAGCTGCACGCGGTGCTGGACCGGGCGCTCGCCGACCCGGCCGACTTCCTTACCACCGGCGAGGCCAGCGACGTGGCCGCATCGGTGGCCCGGCTGGAGTCGGCGGTCGAGCAGTTGCTGGCACGCCGGCCCAGCCGCCGGCTGCGCAAGTCGATCGGGGCGCGCTGAGCCGGTGCTAGGGCACGCTGCCGCCGGCCGGCTCCGGAGCAGCGGCATCCTGACCGGACGGCCGCAACGCCAGCGCCGCGGTGACCATGGCGACGGTCAGCTGGATACCGTCATAGCCGTAGTAGAAGAAGGTCAGGCAGCAGACGAACAGCCCGGCGTGCATCCACAGCCTGGCCTGGTTGCCGGCCCGCCAGCTGAGCAGCATGGCCAGCACGAACCAGCCCATGAAGATCGCCAACGCGATGAAGCCGTAGCTGTACATCACGTTCCACACCTGGCCCTGCGTCCCGACCGAGACGGTCAGCGTCTGGGACGGCTGCGGCGCGCCGTGGCCGAAAACGGGTGACTGCAGCGCGCCGTCGAAGGCCTCCCGGTAGATCGTCTGGCGGCCGAGGTTGGTGCGGCTGTAGTGCAGCCGGGTCTGCAGGTCGGCCAGCACACCGGTCGAGATCGCGGTGACGAGGCCGAGCGCGGTGCCGGCCACGATGGTGACCAGCGGCACCAGTTGCCCGCGCGCCGCCAGCCGCAGTGCGGCGTAGCCGAGCAGCACCCCGAGCGCCAGGAACATGCCGCGGTTGAGGGTGGCGAAGGCCGGCAGGCAGGCCGCGGCCAGCAGGGCGAGCGGCACCAGCCGCGCGCCGCGCCGCCGAGCCATGGTGATCGAGGCGATCACCAGCGGCACCAGCAACGCGACGTTGCAGCCCCAGCTGTTGGTGTACGGGAACGGCGCGCTCGGCCGGTAGAACGCCCGCGGCGAGCCGTACGGCTGCTGGACCTCGGCGAAGGACGGGTGCACCAGCGAGTGCACGTACTCGTTCTGGGCGATGTTCTTCGGCAGCAGCGATTCGGCCGGCGTGTGCAGGCTGCCGTGCGGCAGCAGCATGCCGAGGTAACCGCCGAAGACCACGAACGCGAAGAACAGCAACAGCACCCGCAGCACCGTCCGGTCGGTCAGCCGCTCGCGCGCGTTGTAGACGTAGAGGAACACCACGGTGGAACCGAGGTAGTTGCTCATCCGGACGCCGAAGCCGATCAGCCGGGTGCCGCTGGAGAGTTCCAACGCGGCGGCGCAGGCCCAGACCAGGAAACCGACCCAGAGCCAGAAGGCCGGCGGCACCGCGGTGCGTCCCCGTTGGAGCAGCAGCACCGCCATCGGCACCGCGACCAGGATGACCGCGAAGGCGGCCAGGCCGGTGACCCACCACAGCGGGAAGGCCGCGAACAGCAGGTACAGCGGCCAGGCCGGCAGCTGTCCCGGCGGACGGGCCGACAGCCGGCTCGGCGATGCTGCCGGCAGCTGCCTCGGCGGACGGGCGATGGCGGGCATCGGCAGGCCGCGACCCCTAGATTCCGCGGCCGAACCGGCGCGCGGTGGCCAGCACCCGGTCGGCGCTGATCAGGCCGGTGGCCACCATCAGCGCAGCATAGCTCTGCCGCGGCCGCCGGGATCGGCGTAGCGCGCGCAGCGCCCACCGGGCGGCCTCCGATCGCCGTCCCAGCGCGGCATTGGCGAACGCGATCTGGCCCTCGATCCGGGCCAGCCCGACCGGATCGTCGCGGAACTCCGGCACCTCGTCGAGCAGGTACAGCAGCGCGTCGTGGATGGTCTGCCAGCGGCTGGCGAAGAACGAGCTGTCGTGCAGGTACACCCGCGACAGCGCCTGCTGCGCGCACACGATCGGCCCGAGCCGGGCGGCCCGCAGCAGCAGCTCGTAGTCCTCGGCGTAGCTGCCGGGTAGCTTCTCGTCCACCAGCCCGATCTCCTCGACCAGCGACTGGCGCGGGATCAGGTAGGTGGAGGCGTTCGCCTCAAGATGCCGGTCGTTGATCAGGTCGGCGAAGGTGAGCAGCGTCTGCGCGGCCTCCCGGGGCAGTTCCTCGCCCCGGTAGGAGTAGACGAAGCCGGACGCCGCGGCGCTGGCCTGCGGATACCGGCGGAGCAGGCCGACCTGCACCCGCAGCTTGCCGGGCAGCCATTCGTCGTCGTCGTCGCAGGAACCGATCAGCTCTCCGGTGGCGGCCAGGAAGCCGGTGTTGCGGTTGCCGGCCAGGCCGGGCGTCCGGTCGTTGCGCAGCAGCCGGATGCTCCGGCCGTCGCGCGGCTCGACCGGCGGGGCGACCGGCTCGGTGCCGTCGAAGACGATCAGCACCTCGATGTCGCCGGGGTAATCCTGATCGAGCACGGACTGCACCGCCCGGGCCAGCAGCTGCGGCCGGTCCTTAGTCGGGATGACCGCGCTGACCAGCGGCCAGTCCAGCTCGGAGGACCGCCAGCCCGGCCGCTCCGGGGAATCGCTCATACCGCAGACACCGTCCAAGCAGACACCATCCAAGTAGGTGGCCGAGTCCGGCCGCTCGCCGAACCACAGCCGGCCGGGATCAGCTCCGCCACTGATACACCTTGACCCAATCGACCACGATCG
>DASUAC010000523.1:0-6977 GCA_035763985.1 Jatrophihabitans sp.
GCACCCGGCGCTGCTGCTCCTCGGTCAGGCCGTCAGCCTTCTTCAGCATGCAGGCGCGGGCGAAGTCCAGGAAAGCGACGGCGGTGTCCAGCTCACCCCCGTCGTTGCGCGGCACCGGTTGCCGCTGCGACTCCGTCACGGCTACGGGTAGCTGACCACGGTGACCGGGACGTCCGGGTTGGCGATGGTCGACGGCCCGCCGGTGTCGTTGACCACGTTGAGGATGCCGCCCTTTCCCTTGCTGGCGTCCAGGAAGACGGTCAGCAGGTCGTGCAGTTCGACGCCGGAGGTCGGCACTTCGTAGGCGTGCGCGGCGAAGATGTCCACTCCCTGATTGAAGAAGCTGTACGTGCCCATGCCGTAGCCGGTGAAGCCGGCACCGGTGACCTTGACCGCGGCGTAGCCGAGCGTGCTCGGCGAGGACATCCAGGCGGCCTGGTTCGGCACGTCGTACGGCAGCTCGCTCTGGAAGAAGACGTCCGAGCCGTTCGTGCCGTTCCAGATCACCTGGAACTTCTGGTAATGCTCGACGAACAGCCCGGTCGCCGTGACGTCGTCGCCGTTGACGATCAGCCCGGTGTCAGCGGTGTTCTGGGTCCAGCCGACGCCGTTGCCGTGGTCGGCCCGCCACGCCCAGATGTCGTCGAGCACGACCTCGTCGCTGTTCACCTCGAGGCTGACGGTCGCCCTGCCGAGGTGCGGCCCGCCGACCCGGAAGAACACGTCCTGCAGGCCGGTCGGGTCGGCCGGATCGCTCCAGCCGTTGTGCTGCCGAGCAGCCCCGTGCCACCCGTGCTGGGTGCCGATGCGCAGCAATACCGGCGAATTCGTGCTGCCCGCGTCGATGATCAGACCCGCGATGTCGACCCCCGGCACGTCCGCGACGGTCATGGCCGGCACCCCGCCGGTCGCGGTCAGGGTGGCGAAGCCCAGGCCCAGCACGACCGTGTCGGCCCGCTTGACCTTGATCGTCCGGTCGACGTCGTACACGCCGGGGGTCAGCAGCAGGTTCCGGCCCCGGGCCAGCTGGCTGTTGATCGTCGACACCGAATCGGACGGCTTGGCAACGAAGAAGTCCGACAGCGGGATCGACCGGCCCGGGCCGGGCCAGTCGTCGCCGGCCGAATTCCGCCGCGCCGCCGGGACGAACACCCGGTAGTTACCGCTGCCGTCGACGTACAGCAACGGCTTCTCCCGGCTCACCGGGGTGGCCGCCAGGGTGGTGTACGGACCGCAGTTCGACTGCGCCGGGAAGCACTGAGCCGGCGCACCCACGTCACCGGCGAAGACCTGGTTCCAGACGCCGTTGGACCAGCCGTCCAGCTCACTGTTGCGGACGAAGAACTGCTGCTGCGAGCCGTTGACCACGGTGCTGCCGTCGAACCTCGAATCGGCGATGAAGCCACCGCTGGCGAACGACGGACCGGTGCAGTAGTCCATCAGCGTGGTGAGCCCGTTGATGTGCACCCGCCGCATCGGCGCGGCCTGCGACACCGCCCAGAACTCCCCGCTGTAACAACCGAAATCCGGATTGGTCACGTTGATCGTGAGGTTCGACAGCGATCGCCAGAAGTTGTTCAGGGCGATGCAGCCGCCGCTGTCACACTGGTTGCGGACGTACACCGAGCCGTTGATCACCACGTCGCCGGGCGAGGCGCCGAGGCCGGCCACCTCGGTGTAGTAACCCACCTGGAAGTTCAGCGGATGGGCGGAGGTGCCATAGGTTCCCGGCTTGAACAGCAGGGCATAGCGCTGCGTCCCGAACTGGTTCGGCACCTGCTGGGCGGCGATCGCATCGACGGTCTGCTGGATCCGGCTCTGCGGCATCGACGGGTCGAACACGTAGACACCTGCGCCGAAGTCCGGCTGCCCGGCAGTGCCCACCGCAGGCAGGGAGGGCGTGGCGGACGCCGGGCCTGCGACAGCAAGGACCGAGCCGGCCAGCGCCACGATGGCCATGACCCGGAGGGCGGACCTGCAGTGCGACAGCAGCCGAACTCCTACCTTCGTCATGAAATGAGCCTCCTCCACCACCCAGCCGAGGGCAAGCCCGAGCGAGCCGACGGCCGTGCACTGTTGAACCCTTCCCACCGCGCTCGCGTAGTCATGGGAAAGCGGGGTCTTCGTCGACAGCTGCGACGAGGCGCAGGCCTCACGGCAGCGGGATGGACGGTTGAGGATGAATGGCCGAACCGGATTGCTCCGGATCACACTGACTGTCATCGTGGTGGCCGGGCTGGCCATCGACGCCTACGTGCATTTCCACCTGGCGTCGGCGTTCGCGCACAACAGGACGAGCACGTTGAGCGAGGCCGACCTGTTCCGGGTCGAGGCGGTGCTGGCGATCATCGCGGCGGTGGCCCTGCTGCTGCGGCCACGCCGCTACACGGCGGCCTTCGCGTTCCTGGTCGCGGCCGGTGGCTTCGCGGCGGTCCTGGTCTACCGGTACGTCGACATCGGCGCCTTCGGGCCGATCCCGGGGATGTACGACCCGTACTGGCTGCCGGCCGAGAAGATGCTGAGCGCGGTGGCCGAGGGCGTGGCCGCGGTGGCCGCGCTGGGACTGCTGTGGGTATTCAGCGCCCGGCCGGCGCGCACGGTGCCCGCGCCGCGGACGGTGGCGCCCAGCCCGGGCTGACCGACGCGTATCGCAGGGCGGGGCGGCTGGGTCCGCCCCGCCCTGCGATACCGGTTCATGCCGGTGACGACGGCAGGAACCCGATCAGTGCGCCGAATTGTCGCTGATCAGGAAGCCGGGCGCGACCGGCGAGCCGGAGTTGTCGAAGCAGTTGACGTCCCGGACGATCGTATCGGTGCCGCTGTGCACCCACGGGTTGCTCAGGCCGCAGAACTCCGACCCCTGCCCGGCCGCGGTGACCTGGATGTCGTCCGGCAGCACCGCCAGCGACGGGAACTTCACGGTTGCCAGCGGTCCGGGGCTGAGCGAGTTCGCACCAGGGCCCAGCACGCTGTTGAAGTTGGTCGACGGCGGGCCGCCGATCGGCTGGTTCCACAGGTAGCCGAAGTACTTCGGCGGGAAGGCCGCGCCGTACAGCGAGCGCTGGTACTGGTAGGTCAGCATGAACTCGCTGTCGGCCAGGCCACCGGCGGCGTTGTAGCAGTTGACCTGGGCGACCTGGCCGGTCGTGCTGGAGGACCAGTTCAGCACCTTGCACCGGATGGCGAGTGCGGTCGAGGACGGCGGGACGACCGCGGTGGCCTGCAGGCTGCCGTCGATCGGGCCGGGCGTGCTCAGGCCGGGGAACTTGACCGTCCACGAACCGAGGCCGGTGTGTCCCACGCTGTTGCCCACGCCGAACGAGTTGAACTGGCTGACCAGCGCTCCGGTGGGCAGCGCGTCCACGTAGCCGAACGCCCCGGGCGAGGTCGAGGCCGGTCCGGAGCTGCTGCTGAAGATGAGGCTGAACGCCGTGTAGTCCGGGGCGCCGCCGGGCTTGAAGCAGCTGATCGTGACGATCTCGTCCGGGGTGGCAGCGTTCAGCGTGTTCACCTCGCACCAGTGCGGAATGGAGTTGATCGCGGTCACGTGCACCACGCCGCCCGGCGCGGCCTGACCGGGGAAGAGGATCTTGTACTGACCGACCCCGCCGACGCTGACCGCCGTCCCGGCCGGTGTGGTGCCGGTCGGATCCACGGCGGTGCCGTTCCACAGCACGAAGCCGAACCGGTCGGGCACCGCGGCTCCGGCCGGCCCAGCGACGCTCACCGCGGTCAACGCGAGGATGCCTGTTGCTGCCAGGGCGCCGGCGGCCAGCACAGCTATCCGCCTGCCGACGCCCGCTGGGTTGGACATGAGACCTCCAGCTGGAGAGTGCGGACTGAGAGAGCGGCCGGGACATTACTCTTAATTCACCCTCTTACTTAAGAAGCATTCCGAGAACGGACGAACCGTCCATACACCGCTAGCGAGCGTGCCGCCGCGCCCGGAGCCGGGCCGATCTTCCTATCCTTGGCGACCATGGACATGGCGTTCACCGGCGAGATCATCTTCTGGCGCGGCCCGGCGCCCTGGCACTTCGTCACCCTGCCGGAGCGGGAGAGCTCCGAGCTGCAGGAGAACCTGAACCTGTACAGCTACGGCTGGGGATGCATCCCGGTCCGCTGCCGGATCGGCGACACCGACTACACCACCTCGTTGTTCCCCAAGGACGGCCGCTACCTGGTACCGATCAAGACCGCGGTGCGCCGGGCCGAGGGGCTGGAGCTGGGCGATGTCGTGTCGATCCGGCTGAACATCGAGCCGGTGCACTGAGCGGCCGCCGCGGACTCTGGTGTAATCGTGCTCGGGTTCGACCGGGACGGAGTGGCTCGTGACAGAACGCTGGTATTCCGAGGCGGTCATCTACTGCGTCGAGGTCGACTCGTTCGCCGATTCCAACGGCGACGGCTGCGGTGACCTGCCCGGGCTGACCAGCCGGCTGGATTACCTGGCCCGGCTCGGCGTCACCTGCCTGTGGCTCAACCCGATCCACCCGTCCCCGCACCGGGACGACGGCTACGACGTCAGCGACTACTACGGGATCGACCCGCGGCTGGGCAGCCTGGGTGACTTCACCGAGCTGGCGGTCAAGGCCCGGGAACGCGGCATCCGGCTGCTGCTCGACCTCGTCGTCAATCACACCTCGGACCAGCATCCGTGGTTCCGCTCTGCCTGCAGCGATCCGGATTCCCCTTACCGGGACTGGTATGTCTGGAGCGAGCAGGAGCCATCGGACCGGCGCCAGGGCATCGTGTTCCCCGGCGAGCAGAAGGAGACCTGGACCTTCCAGCCGCAGGCCGGTGCCTGGTACTTCCACCGTTTCTACGACTTCCAGCCGGACCTGAACTGGACCAACCCCGCCGTCCGGGCCGAGATCGGCAAGGTGATGGCGTTCTGGCTGCAGCTCGGCGCCTCCGGCTTCCGGGTGGACGCCGCTCCGTTCGTCCTGGAGGAGGTCAAGCCGGGCGTGGATCCCGGCCCGCTCGACTTCGGCATCCTCGACCACTGGCGCCAGGAGGTGCAGTGGCACACCGGGGACGCGGTGCTGCTGTGCGAGGCGAACGTCGCGCACGACGACCTGGCCCGGTACTGCGCCGCGACCCCGGACGGACCGAACGACCGGGCGCACATGCTGTTCGCCTTCAACCTCAACGCCCAGCTGTGGCTGGCCCTGGCCCGCCGGGACGCGGAGCCGCTGGTGCAGGCCGTCGCGGGACTGCCCCGGCTGCCCGCCGGTGCGCAATGGGCGACGTTCCTGCGCAACCACGACGAGCTGGATCTGAGCAAGCTGACCGACGAGCAGCGCAACGACGTGCTGACCGAGTTCGCTCCCCGCGCGGACATGCGGATCTACCAGCGCGGCATCCGGCGCCGGCTCGCGCCGATGATGAAGGGCGACCGCCGGCGGATGGAACTTGCCTATTCGCTGCAGTTCAGCCTGCCCGGCACCCCGGTGCTGCTCTACGGCGAGGAGATCGGGATGGCCGAGAACCTCGCGCTGCCCGGCCGGCAGGCGATCCGCACCCTGATGCAGTGGGACGCCGGCCGCTCGGCCGGCTTCTCCAGCGCGCCACCGGAGAAGCTCAACCGGCCGTTGGCCGGCCGGGGCCGGTACGGCCACCGGCAGTGCAACGTGCGGGACCAGAGCCAGGACCGTGACTCGCTGCTGCGCTGGATCGAGCGGCTGATCCGGATCCTGCGGGAGTGCCCGGAGATCGGAACCGGCGTCCCGACCGTGCTCGACCTGCCGCTGCCGCGATCGGCCCTGGCGCACCGCTTCGACACGCCCACGGGCTCGGTCCTGCTGTTGCACAACCTGGCCGACCGGCCGGTCACGGTGGACCTGACCAGCCTGAAGCTCGGCGGGGAGGCCTACCAGGTGTTCGCCGACTCGGACTACGGCCCGCTGCCGCGACGGATCACCGAGCTTTCACTCGCCGGCTGCGGCTACCGTTGGATCCGGCTGCGTGGCGGATTCTGAGCGGATCCGGCCTCGCCGGCGCATGTCGTAGGGTCGAAAGGGACCGGCCGACCCAGGCAACGCTCGGAGGTGATTCGTGGACCCGCGGCTGCTCGCCGGACGTTACCGTCTCGTCAGCCAGCTTGCCGCCGGCGGCATGGGCACCGTCTGGGAGGGCTGGGACGAGCTGCTGAAGCGGCCCGTGGCGGTGAAGCAGCTGCTGCCAGCGGCGGGCGGCGAGGACCCGCAGGTCGCGATCGACCGGGCGATGCGGGAGGCCCGGATCACCGCCCGGCTGCACCATCCGCATGCGGTGCCGGTCTATGACGTGGTGGAGCACGACGGCCGGCCGTGCCTGATCATGCAGTACGTCCCGTCCCGCAGCCTGCAGCAGCTCCTGAACGAGAAGGGCATGCTGGAACCCGCCGTGGTGGCCGGCATCGGCGCTGAGCTGGCCTCGGCACTGGCCGCGGCGCACGAGGCCGGCATCGTGCATCGCGATGTCAAACCGAGCAACGTGCTGATCACCGAGGACGGCTCGGCGAAGCTGACCGACTTCGGGGTGTCGCACGCCGTCGGCGATGTCACCCTGACCTCGGTGGGCATGGTCACCGGCACCCCGGCCTACCTGGCGCCGGAGGTGGCCCGCGGTGCCCGATCGGACGCCGCCGCCGACGTCTTCTCCCTCGGTGCCACCCTGTACGCGGCGCTGGAGGGCAGCCCGCCGTTCGGCACCGCGGCGAACCCGATGGCGCTGCTGCACCGGGTCGCCTCCGGCCAGCTCATCCCGCCGCGCCGGAGCGGACCGCTGGCACCGCTGCTCACCCGGATGCTGGCCGTCGACCCGGCCGCCCGGCCGCCGATGATCGATGTCAGCCGCACCCTGTCCGCGCTGCGGGCCGACCTGGGCTCGATGCGGACCGCCACCCAGCTGATCCCGCCACCGGCCGCTGGCGGCGTCGGAGCCGCCGCGGCCGGAGCAGCCGGGGTCGGAGCGGCCGGGGTCGGAGCAGCGGC
>DASUAC010000524.1:0-2714 GCA_035763985.1 Jatrophihabitans sp.
CGGCGCCTTGCCGCCGGCCGGCGGGTGGGGATCCGGCGCGGTGGGGGAGACGGCGGTCGAGGTCGGCTTGGGGGCCAGCGGCGCGGCGCCGGCCGTGCTGATCGGCGTCAGGACCGGGAACGCCAGCAGCGCGATCAGCCAGCTGACCGCGCGCGGGAGGCGTCGCCGGTGCACCGTCCCAGGTTATCCGGGGCACCGCCGGTGGCCGCCGATCATGCGCCACGACGCGCCGGACCGGACAGCTGCCGATCGACCCTGTGCCGTAAATCGAACTGGACACGCCGCTGGGCAGCACACCGGCGGCACTACCGGTGGAGACACTGGCGGAGG
The DNA here is from genome assembly GCA_035763985.1 of Jatrophihabitans sp. Taxonomy (GTDB): domain Bacteria; phylum Actinomycetota; class Actinomycetes; order Mycobacteriales; family Jatrophihabitantaceae; genus Jatrophihabitans_A. The sequence goes on from DASUAC010000524.1 coordinate 331, forward strand.
GCAGGAAGGAGAACACCATCGATGTCGTCCCCGATGTCGTCCTCGGCTCCGCATTCAGCCGGGGTGCCGAGCGGTGCCGGTCGATGAGGCCGTCGCCGGTCATGGTGGACAGCCCATCCTGGGCGCACCGGGAGGACCGGTACGCCGAACGCGTCCTCACCCAAGGCGGCGCAATCTGCACGGTACGTGCCGGGTACGACCACGATGCCGGTCACTGGCGGTGGCAAACCGACCTCGGCGCCGAGGCGATCACCCGGCTTGCCAGCTTCTCCACCGCCGATCTCAGCGAGGCCACTCCGGCGCCGATCCGGCAGCGGCTCGCCCGGCTGGACGGCCTGCAACGGCTCGGTGCCGGCTCGTACTGGGAAGCGCTCGGCACCGCGGTTATCCGTCAGGTCATTCGCGCCGATCAGGCCCGCAAGCTCTGGCACCGGCTGGCGGCAGCCAGCGGTACGGCGGGCCGGTTTCCCAGCACGGAGCAGTTCCTGGCCGCCGGTGACGCCGAATTGGCCGAGGTCGGTCTCGGGTTCAAGATCCGCACCCTCCGTACGGTCGCCGAGGCCTGCCGGTCCGAGCAGTACCGCTGGGATCAGCTCGGCCCGGGCGAGCTGCACGACGCCTGGTTGACGTTGCCCGGGATCGGGCCGTGGAGTGCCGGCGCAGCGATCGCCGATCTGCGCAACGCCTGGCAGCTCTACCCACACGACGACCTCGCGGTACGAACCTGGGCCGGCCGCGCCTTCCCCGAGCTGGCCGTGCCCGCCGATCCTCGCCTGTTCCTGCGCTGCTGGAGCGACTGGGGCGGCCAAGCGGTCGGCATGCTCACCGTGCTTACGCTCGGTTGGAGCGCCACCTTCCTGCACTGACCAGGGCATTGCGAATCGAGTGCTGATCGTGCTGGCGCGTGGCTTCCATGACGGACCGACCCAGGACCACGGAGGATACTCGGGGAATGATCATGTCGAGGTGGGTGACCGGGCGGTGACCGATTTCGTCGCGGCGATCGACCAGGGCACCACGAGCACCCGGTGCATGGTGTTCGACCACGGTGGCGCGGAGCGGGGCAAGCACCAGCTGGAACACCGCCAGATCCTGCCCAGGGCCGGCTGGGTGGAGCACGACCCGATGGAGATCGTCGAGCGCACCGAGGCGGTGCTGGCCTCCGCCGTCACCGATTCGGGCCTGTCCGCAACGGACTTCTGCGCGCTGGGCATCGCCAACCAGCGGGAGACCACGGTGGTGTGGAACCGCAGGACCGGCCGGCCGTACTGCAACGCGATCGTCTGGCAGGACACCCGTACCGACCGGATCGCCGCCGCGCTGGAACGGGACGGCCGCGGTGAGGCGATCCGGGCCAAGGCCGGCCTGCCGCCGGCCACCTACTTCTCGGCCGGCAAGATCCAATGGATCCTGGAGAATGTCGACGGGGTGCGGGCCGACGCCGAGGCCGGCGAGGCGATCTTCGGCAACACCGACAGCTGGCTGCTGTGGCAGCTGACCGGCGGCCGGGCGCACGTCACCGACGTGACCAACGCCAGCCGCACCATGCTGATGAATTTGCAGACGCTGGACTGGGACGACGAGCTGCTGTCCTTCTTCGGCATCCCGCGGCAGATGCTGCCGGAGATCCGGCCGTCGGCGGATCCGGACGGTTACGGCGAGATCAGCCGGCCCGGGCCGGCCAGGGGCATCCGGCTGACCGGCGCGCTCGGCGACCAGCAGGCGGCCACCGTGGGCCAGGTGTGCTTCGCGCCCGGCGAGGCCAAGAACACCTATGGGACCGGCAACTTCCTGCTGCTGAACACCGGTACCGAGCCGGTGGTGAGCGAGAACGGGCTGCTCACGACGGTGTGTTACCAGTTCGGTGCCGCCGAACCGGTGTACGCGCTGGAGGGTTCCATCGCGGTCACCGGCTCGGCGGTGCAATGGTTGCGCGACCAGTTGGGCATCATCTCCGAGGCCGCCGAGATCGAACGGCTGGCCCGGGGAGTGCCCGACACCGGCGGTTGTTACTTCGTGCCGGCGTTCTCCGGGCTGTTCGCGCCGTACTGGCGGTCGGACGCCCGCGGCGCGTGGCTCGGGCTGTCCCGCTATCACACCAAGAAGCACCTGGCCCGGGCCGTGCTGGAGGCGATCTGCTACCAGAGCCGGGACGTCGCCGAGGCGATGGCGCGCGATTCCGGCGTACCGCTGGAACTGCTGAAGGTGGACGGCGGGGTGACCGCGAACGGGCTGTGCATGCAGCTGCAGGCCGACATCCTCGGGGTGCCGGTGATCCGGCCGGTGGTCGCCGAGACCACCGCGCTGGGCGCGGCGTACGCGGCCGGGCTGGCCGTCGGCTTCTGGCGGGACACCGACGAGCTCCGGGCGAACTGGCAGCAGGA
>DASUAC010000525.1:0-4875 GCA_035763985.1 Jatrophihabitans sp.
GAGGAGCCGCCGCCGGGCAGCGTCGGGCCGTTCGGGGACTTGGCCACGCAGCCGGTGGCGCACGGCAGCGGACCGAGGCTGTCGGTGTGCGCCACCGAGAGGCAGGTGCAGCCGAGCTGGGCCTGCAGTTGGTGGGTGCGGATCGCAACCTGCTGCAGCAGCGCCAGCGACGAGGTGGCCTGGCTGCGGCCCGGTCCGGCCGGCAGCTTCGGAACCAACGCGGCGATCCGGGAACGCTGTGGGCCCAGCCAGTTGTTGATCTTGGTGAGCGGGTCGGCGGACACGTCCGACACCGCCGCGGTGCTGAGCAGCCGCACTCCGTCGCGGGTGTCGCGATCGGCTGCGCGCAGGGTGCTGGCCACCAACGAGGCGGTGCCGGCATCGGCCGGTCCGGAACCGACCAGCTTGCTCGACTCGCCGGCCCGGTTGCCCGCGAACTTCAGGTACTTCAGCCCCTTGCTGGTGTCCGATCCGGCGACCGAGAGTTGGAAGTTCTCGCTGGCTCGCTTGATGCCGTACAGCGACTGGCCGGGCAGTGCGCCGCCGGCCATCCAGACCGCCAGGCTGAGCAGCAACACCAGCACCGCCGCCGCGCCGGTGAAGGCGATCAGTGGCCGGCGGAGGACCACGAACCGGTGCGCACCGGCCGGCTGGCTGGGCGGGCCGGCCGAGGGAGCGGCGGATTCGTCGATGATGCGGGGCGCGATGGCGACCAGTTGGGCGCGGAGCTCGGCCTTGAACCGCTCGTCCGGCAGCTCACCTACCGGAAGCTGACGGAGCCGGCCGGCCAGCTCCGCCTCGACCCTCCGGCGGGTACCGGAACCCGCGGTGAACCTGCCCGCGCCCATCGCTTTCCTCCTGTTGCCAACCAACACCCGGCGGTCGTGTTCGAGTAGCCACTCGGCCGAGTCTCGGCGGCCATCGATGCGTTCAACGAAGCCCGGTAGCGGCCGTTACTTGATACTCACGGGTAGCTTTCGTCGTCCGAAAAAAATTCCGGCAGCGGAACGCACCGGCGTCAGCGCAGCTCGTCTGCCAGCATGTTCGCCAGTCGCTTCACCGCCCGATGTTGCAGCGCCTTGATCGCGCCGTCGTTCTTGCCCATCACCGCCGCCGTCTCCGCCACCGAGAGGCCGTGCAGGAAGCGGAGCACGATGCACTCCCGCTGCTCCTCGCCCAGTTCGTTCACCGCCGTCAGCAGCCGGGTGTTGGTCAGGTGCGCCAGCACCGCGTTCTCCGGGCTGGCCTCGGTGTCGGTGGTCTCCACCGACTCGGCGGTGGTCAGTTCGAGCCGGAACCGGGCGGACTTGGTGTGGTCGAACACGATGTTGCGGGCGATGGTCATGAACCAGGCCCCGATGTCGCGGCCCTGGTAATTGATGGTCGAGATCCGGCGCAACGCCCGCAGGAAGGTCTCGGAGGTGAAGTCCTCGGCCAGCGCCCGGTCGTTCACCCGGTAGAAGATGAACCGGAAGACGTGATCGACGTAGCGGTCGTACAGCTTGCCGAAGGCTTCGCCGTCACCGTCCTGCACGGCGCGTACGAGCGCCCAGGCCTCGGCGTGTTCGGCCTCCACCTCGCCCAGATCGGACACCGGCGGCGGAGCCGGGTCCTCGGCCGGAATGGGTATCTTCCGGGTCGCCGGCTCGTTGGACGTGCTGGAGTCGGCGCTGCCGCCGACGAGACTGGAGGTAGGGGCCGGACGGGTGTGCAGGCTCGGGGCAACCGGGCGCGATTCCAGGGACTCCGTCCACATGCCGGCGGAGGTCCGTATGCCGACGGAGCCGGCGGATGTCCACGTGCCGGTCGGGCCAGCAAGCGTCCACGCGCCGGCCGGGCCGGCCAGCGCAGGCCTGCGCAGCCCGGTGATCGCCTCCGCGACCAGCACGGCGAGTTCGCCTACGCCGCGTCCGGGCGAGGGGGGATTGCCGGGAACGTTCATCCGATAAGAACCGCTCCCTCGCCGCTCGAAGTGTCCCCTTGGTTGTACCCCGTTGCATTCGACGGTACCCGCCGGTAGCTGAGGGGAAACCCCCGCCGTCGGCTTTCCGGCATTTCGTACGGGCTGGATAGCATGCAGGTCCTGCTCGTCCGCTCGGCCGGCCGGGGGGACGCACCGGTCGCCGCCAGGGATGGAGGAGGATCGCGACATGACGCCGCCAGGCTCCTTCGCCGAGCTGATCGGGCGGGCCGCGAGCGCCCGTCCGGACCAGCCCGCGATCTCCGACGGCGAGCGGAGCCTGAACTGGCGGCAGCTGGCCGACCAGGTCGCCCGGCTGGCCGCGGCGCTGGCCGATGCCGGGCTGCACACGGACGACCGGGTGGCCATCCAGGCCGCCAGCTCGATGGAGTTCGTGCTGAGCTACCTGGCCGCGCTGCAGGCCGGCCTGGTGGTGGTGCCGATCAATCCCGGTTACACCTTGCCGGAACTGGAGCAGATCCTGGACGACTCCGGGGCCCGGTTGCTGATCACCGATTCGGTTGCCGCGATCGGGGCAGCGGAGGAACTGCGGGAGCGGCACGCCGGGCTGCGCGTCGTGCTGGCCGCCCCGGCCGGGACCGCCGAGCTGGACACGGTGGCCGGGCTTCTCGACGCGGCCGGCGACCGGCGGCTGGACCAGCCCGGCCGGACCGGCGTGGAGCTGGCCGTATTGCTCTACACCTCCGGCACGTCCGGCCGGCCGAGGGGCGCCATGCTGCCGGTCCGGGCGCTGCTGGCCAACCTGGACCAGGTCGGCCGGCTGGCCCCGCCGCCGGTGACCGCCGAGGACCGGGTGTTCCTGCCGCTGCCGCTGTTCCACGTGTACGGCCTGAACGCCGGCCTCGGCCTGGCGCTGTACTTCGGGGCCAGCCTGATCCTGGCCGGCCGGTTCGACCCGGTCGGTACGTTGCGCGAGCTGGCCGCCGCCCGGCCCACCGTGGTGGTCGGCGCACCGGCCGAGTTCCGGCTGTGGGCCGAGCAACCCGAATTCGGCACCGCCTTCGCCGGCGTCCGGCTCGGGCTGTCCGGCTCGGCGCCGCTGGACACCGAACTCGTCGCCCGGTACGCCGAGCTCGGCGTCGGGCTGTACGAGGGGTACGGGCTGACCGAGGCGGCCCCGGTGGTCACCCTGAACCTGACCCCGGATCCGGCCGGCACCGGCTGGCTGCCGCCCAAGCCCGGCTCGGTCGGCCGGCCGCTGCCCGGCGTGGAGGTCCGGCTGGTCGAGGACGACGGCGAGCCGGCCGAGCCGGGTGACCTCGGTTTCATCGAGGTGCGCGGTGCCAACCTGTTCACCGGTTACTGGCCGGACGGTGCCGGCGGCCCGGACGCCGACGGCTGGTTCGCCACCGGCGACCTCGCCGTGGCCGACGACGACGGCGACTACTACCTGGTCGGCCGGCGCTCGGACCTGGTGCTGGTGAACGGTTTCAATGTCTACCCGGCCGAGGTGGAGGCGGTGCTGGCGCGGCTGCCCGGAGTGCGCGAGGTCGCGGTGCTGGGGCTGCGCGAGGCAGGACTGCCGGGCGGCGACACCGAACTCCTGGTGGCCTATGTGGTGCCCGAGCCCGGCGTGCCGCTGGCCGAGGACGAACTGTTGGCCCAGGCCGCGCGCTCGCTGGCCAGGTTCAAGCTGCCCCGCCGGGTGATCGAGGTGGACGCGCTGCCGTACACCGCGACCGGCAAGGTGATGAAGTGGCGGCTCGGGCCGGGACGGGACGAGCCGTCGCCCGCGGACGGGCAGCCGCCGGCCGGGGACGGGCAGCCGCCGGCGGAGAACACCCGGCCGCCGGCCGGAGATGCTTGATGGCCGCCGCCGACCACCAGGTCACCCTGATCACCCGGACCGGCTGCCACCTCTGCGAGGTCGCGGAGGCGCAACTGGCCGGACTCGCCACCGAACTGGGCTTCGGCCTGCGGCTGCTCGACGTCGACGCGGACCGGGCCCGGGCCAACGAATACTCCGAGCGGGTTCCGGTGATCCTCATCGACGGGGCCGAGCACGGCTACTGGCGTCTGGAGGAGGACCGGTTCCGCCGGGCGCTGGATCGCTGAACCCACCTGCTGATCGAGCCATCAGCCCGATCGGGCAACGAAGCCGATCGAGGCCCGGGACCCGCCGCGGCATGGGCGTGAAGTGACGTTTTGGGGCCCTATACCACACCGCCCAGCGATTTTGTGAATGCCTTCACAAAGGCGTACGTTCGACGTCGTCCACTGCAATACCACATGGTTCCGCTTCTGCCTACGACGGGCCCTCGGTCGGCCTGGTGGCCAGAACGGAACCAGCTCAGGGAGCGAATGTGAGCGCGGAGCCGGAAGGCCTGAACGCAGCCGGCGCGTCCGCCGCGCCGGCCGAGCGGACGGCGAATCCGGAACAGGCCGAGGGCACGGCCAACCCGGAACAGGCCGAGGCCGAGCCGCGGGCGATCCCGGAGGCCACCGTGGCCCGGCTGGCCGTCTACCTGCGCGCGTTGAGCGGTCTGGGCGAGACCGGCGTCGCCACCGTCTCCTCCGAGTCGCTGGCCGCGGCGGCCGGGGTGAACTCCGCCAAGCTCCGCAAGGACCTCTCCTACCTCGGCTCGTACGGCGTGCGCGGGGTGGGCTACGACGTGGCCGTACTCACCGAGCAGATCAACAAAACCCTCGGCCTGCACCAGAACCGGGCCGTCGCGTTGATCGGCCTCGGGCACCTGGGCCGGGCGCTGGCCGGCTACGACGGTTTCGCCTCGCGCGGCTTCCGGATCGCGGCCATCCTGGACGCCGATCCGGCGATCGTGGGCAGCCAGTTGCGTGGGCTGACCGTCGAGCACATCGACAAGCTCGACCAGGTGGTCGCGGAGGCCAACATCGCTATCGCGGTGGTGACGGTGCCGGCCGGCGCCGCGCAGGAC
>DASUAC010000526.1:0-2693 GCA_035763985.1 Jatrophihabitans sp.
GCGATGTAGTTGGTGTTGGAGTAGGCCCAGTGGCTTCCCGGGTCGAAGAGCAGGGGCTTGGATGCGGCGAACCGCAGCACGTCGATCGGCCTGATGGACACCGATTGCTCGGCCTGGTCCATCCAGGTGAGGTAGTCGGTGAAGTTGGCCAGGCCGGAGCGGTGCTGGAGAAGCTCCCGGATGGTGGTCGTGCTTCCGGCCGGTATGACGCCGGGCAGGTTGCGGCCGACGGGATCATCCAGGCCGATTCGCTTTTGATCCACGAGCTGGAGCACGAGCGTGGCGGTGAACGTCTTCGTGACGCTCCCGACCCGGAATCTCTGGCCAGCTGCCGGACGCGGCGTCCCGGCGGTGGCCACGGTGCTGTGACCGCGATCCGAAACGGAAACGATCACGCTGGTGGCGCCGGAGCGGGCAAGCTGCTGCGCGGCGGCGCTGGCTGGGGAGGGCGCGCCCGGCCGCGAACTTGTGCATCCGGCCAGGGCTGCCACCATCGCCAGAACCGTCAACAGCACAGCCCCACGGCTGCGGTGAACAACCGCGCCGCGGAACCTCTTCGTCTTGTCCGGCGAAGGAGGTGTTCCTTCGGTTGGCTGCGTTCGCATGGCGACCTCCCTTCGGCCCAAGGCAGAACCACGTAACGCGGGCTGCTCCGTCCGGACTTTTCGCCGGGCGCCTGTGCGCGGTTAGGGCCGGATGGTCGCCAGGCAATGGACCGAGGTCCCGAAGCCGGGGGATGACGGTCGTGTCCTGAGCGGAATGAAAGGGGTCAACTCGCCAACCACAGACGACCACGAGCACCAGCATCCTTCGCTAGTGCGCTGGCCACTAACCATTCACCGGCTTCGGTTAGGCGGCTTTAGATCTGGGGCAGCCTCGGGGTTGCTGGCGTTTGCTGCGGATGCGGGCGCGTTCACGGCGTTGGGGACCCAGTTGCTGGACCTGACCATGGCCGGGGCGTCCTATTCGCGGTCGTTGGCTGCGGCGGCGGGCACGGTGGCAGACTGTGCCGGTGTCGGCGAGGACGACTGTGCCGATCCCGAGGGAAACTGCTTAGGTCCAGCCGACGTAGAAGATGGCCAGGCCAGTGCCCACGAAGATGCCGCAAATCAACCAGAATCGCACCACGATCGTGGTCTCGTTCCAGCCGAGCATGCGGAAATGATGCTGGAGCGGCGTCATGCGGAACACACGCACCGGCCGGCCGGTCCTAATCCTCGTCACCTTGAAGACGACCACCTGGATCATCACCGACAGCGTGACGATCACGAACAGGCCGCCCAAGATCGGCAGCAGCAGTTCGGTGCGGGACACGATCGCGAGACCGGCCAGGGCACCTCCGAGGGCCAGCGCTCCGACGTCCCCCATGAAGACCCTGGCCGGCGGCGCGTTCCACCACAGGAAGCCGGAACACGCCCCTAGCACCGCGCCCGCGACCACTGCGAGGTCCAGCGGGTCGCGCACGTGGTAGCAGCTCTGCACCAGCGTGGCGGTGCAGACGTTACGCAACTGCCAGTTGCCGATGATCACATAGGCGGCCAGCACGGCAATACACGCCCCGGTAGCCAGGCCGTCCAGGCCGTCAACGAGGTTCACCCCGTTCGACGCGCCGCCCGTCATGAGGATCACCCAGACCACGAAGAACACCGGGCCGATCGCGATGCCGAAGTCAGCCAGGAAAGACAGGCGGTCCGAAGCGGGGGTCAGATCATAAATATTCGGAAAGTGCAGCGCCATGACGCCGAACGCCGCGCCCACCACGATCTGCCCGGCCAGTTTCTGCCTGGCCCGCAACCCGAGGCTGCGCCGCCTGAAAATCTTGATGAAGTCGTCGACGAAACCGACTAGGCCCATGCCGGTCATCAGGAACAGCACCAGCAGCCCCGACGCGGTCATCGGGTCGGCGGTGAGCAGGTGCCCGGCCAGATATCCGGCCAGCGACGCCAGGATGATCACGATGCCGCCCATGGTGGGCGTACCTCTCTTGCTCGCGTGCCCAGCCGCCGCGAGTTCGTCCTGGATCTCCTGGCCGAAGCCGCGCCTGACGAAGATGCGGATCGCGACCGGAGTGCCCAGCAGCGCAATCGCCATCGACACCGAGGCGGACAGCAAGAGAGTTCTCAAGGACCCACCTAGATGTCGCGCCGAACCAAGTTACCCCGGACCCTACCGGCGAGGTTAGCCCCAAATGTCCATCCGGGCCGCCCGTTCCGGTGCTGCGGGTGATGGTCGCCGAGATGGGTCAGCATCTGATCGAGCGGTTGCCGCCCGGCTCGGTCGCGCCGTTCGGCGAGGTCACCGCGCGCCTGGCCCGGATCGGACCCGGCCGACGCCGACGTGCTCGTCTCGCTGGCGCTGCTGTGGCCGGGAACCTTCGCTTCGGTCGCCGGGTACCTGGCCGGCGGCTCCGACGAGAAGCTGCGCGAGGTGCAGGCGCTGACCGTGTTCGTGCTCGGCGCCAGCAGTCCCATGCCGGTCAGCCAGGCCAGCAGACCGCGGCGCTGATGCCGGCGGCCGAGGTGAACGTGATCCCTGATGCCGGGCAGGAAGAGATCGGCGCTTTGCCGTGGACCGGTTCGTGGGCCGAGCCACCCGTGCAACCGGTGCAATCGGAGCCATCGGCGGCACGGCTCCGTGGTATCCGTGCAGGTGGTGCGTACGGTGCACCGGGCCGTACTTCTCATAATCCGCCG
>DASUAC010000527.1:0-3039 GCA_035763985.1 Jatrophihabitans sp.
GGCCCGGGTGACCACCCCGGTGCGGCCGGGCATGCTGGTGCTGTCCAGCGAGAAGTCGGTGGCCGGCTACCAGCGGATCGCCCAGTGGACCGACGGCGACGCCTACTACTGGTCCTCGGTGAATCCCGAGACGAACAGCGGTTACGCCAACAAGCTCGAAGACATGAGCCGGACGATCCATGCCGACCAGAAGTACTGGATAGCCCCGTTCGCCGCCGGATTCGACGCCCGGCTGGTCGGTGGCACCCAGCAGGTCGGCCGCAAGGACGGCCAGACCATGCGCGCCGAGTACGCCACCGCGCTGGGGTCGTCGCCGGACGTGCTCGGCCTGATCAGCTGGAACGAGTTCAGCGAGAACACTTACATCGAGCCGTCGCAGAAGTACGGCGACCAGTTCCTGCGACTGCTTGCGCAGTTGCGGCTGGCCGTGCCGCCGGGCCTGGCCAGCGGCACGGACTCCAGCGAACCGGCCACTCCGGGCACGGCATCCTCGCTGTGGCCGGCCGGCCTCGGCGTGCTCTTCCTGCTCGGCCTGTTCGCCTGCGTCACCACCGTCGGCTGGCTGCGCCGCCGACGGCGCCGGCCGACGCGTCCCGAACACCACGCGCAGCACTACCACTTCGTGAGCCGTAGCTAGTCCGCCCGAGTTCGCACCGACCCCAAGCACCCACCGCGCTCAGCACCACTCACGCAGGAGGATCCCCCGGGCCATGAGGAGAAGGAGTATGACCGCCAGCGGACACCACACCGGCAGACCCGCCCACCGGGCTGCCCGCACCGTCCATCGCTCGACCCGGCTCGCCACGCTGCTGGGCTGCCTCACCTCCGTACTGCTGCTGACGCTGTCCGGCGTGCTCGCCGGATCCGGGCCGGCCGGCGCCACGATCAACGGCAAGCTGATCCGGTACCCGTACCTGACAGACCTGACCAGTTCCTCGGTGCAGGTCACCTTCGACACCACCGTCAAGATCACCAGCGCGAACGGCGCGGTGCGCTGGGGCAGCCCCAGCGGCAGCACCGGCTGCACGCTGACCGGCTCCTCGGCCAGCGCCTCGACCAACACGGTGAACGCCCCGATCACCGTTGCCGGGGTCACCGAATACCAGAACTCGATCACGGTGTCCGGGCTGTCGGCCGGCACCAGCTACTGCTATCGCGTTTACACCGGCGGCAGCAGCCCGGTGGATCTGCTCGGCACCGATGCGGCACCCCGGTTCAGCACCATGTCGGCCACCACCTCGCTCACCTTCGACGTGTTCGGCGACTGGGGTGACACCAGCGTCAGCGGCGGTTCCGGCCAGGCCGCGCTGGACAAGCTGATCGCGGCCAGCGGCGCCAAGTTCGCGGTGTCCACCGGTGACATCGCGTACCCGAACGGCACCCAGACCAACTACGGCAACCTGGTCGCGACCGGCAGCGCCACCAGCGAGGTGTTCGGGCCGTCCTTCTGGAAGGTGCCCGGTGCGCAGATCCCGCTGTTCTCGGTCACCGGCAACCACGGCCGGACCGCCACCTACCTGCAGAACTGGCGGCAGCCGACCACCGCCGCGGCGTCCGGCGGGATGTATGCGATGCAGACCTACTCCGGCATCGACGGCACCACCTCGGCCAGCTACCCGTCCAACTGGTATGCCTTCTCCACCGCCGGCGCCCGGTTCTACCTGCTCACCGCCGACTGGGCGGACAACAACACCGGCACCGCGGCCAGCCCGTACCAGGTGGACCGGGACTACCACTGGCAGACCAGCAGCGCCGAATACGCCTGGCTGAAGGCGGATCTGGCGGCGCATCCGGGCGGCCTGAAGTTCGCGTTCTTCCACTTCCCGCTGCGCTCGGACGACGCCACCGAGCCGTCGGACACCTACCTGCAGAGCGACCCGAACCATCCGACGGCGACCAGCACGCTGGAGGGATTGCTCCGCAACAACGGGGTGAATCTCGTCTTCAACGGCCACGCGCACATCTACCAGCGCAGCGTGGCGCCGCCCGGCGGCATCACCAGCTACGTCACCGGCGGCGGCGGCGCGGCGCTGGTGCCGGTGGACAAGTCGAACTGCAGCCCGACCACGGCGTACGCGATCGGCTGGGGTTACACCAATTCGTCGGGCAGCAAGTGCGGTTCGGCGCCCGTGCCCAGTTCCGCCGGCCAGGTCTATCACTTCCTGAAGGTCAGCGTCAGCGGCAGGACGGTGACGGTCACCCCGGTCAACTCGGCCGGCTCGGCCTTCGACCCGATGACCTACAACTTCGCCGCGGACAGCACCGCGCCGGCCGCGCCGACCAACCTGCTCGCGGTCGCCTCGGGCACCTCGGTGGCGCTGTCCTGGACCGCCAGCACCAGCGGTGATGCCAGCGCGACCGACATCTACCGCAACGGCAGCTACCTGGCCACCGTGCCGGCCGGCGTGCTCAACTACGCCGACAAGGCCCCGCTGGCCGGCGCGTCCTACACGGTGCGCGCGCACGACCTGGCCGGCAACCAGTCCGGCGACAGCGCATCGGCCTCGGTGGGCAGCGCCAGCGACACCACCCCGCCGACCACCCCGACCGGCCTCACCGCCACCGCGACCTCGGCGACCTCGGTCCAGCTGACCTGGTCGGCCAGCTACGACAACGTCGGGGTGACCGGTTACCGGTTGTACCGCGGCGGTGCGCCGCTCACCTCGGTGGCCGGTTCGGTGCTGAGCTACGTCGACAACGCGGTCCGCGGCTCGACCAGTTACAGCTACACGCTGCAGGCGGTGGACGCCGCCGGGAACGTCTCGCCGATGTCCGGGGCGGCCACCGCCACCACGCCGGCCGGCGGCAGCAGCACCGCCACGGTGTTCCATGCCACCGACGACGCGACCATCGATGCGACGAATCCCACGCTGAACGCGGGCAGTTCGCTGCACCTGACCGCCGACGGCAACCCGGTGGACGACTTCCTGGTGCGGTTCTCGGTCAGCGCGCCGGCCGGCTGCACGTTCTCCCATGCCGTCCTGCAGTTGACCGTGGGCACCGCCGTCAACAACAACTCGGTCTCCGGCGGCAACGTCT
>DASUAC010000528.1:0-6703 GCA_035763985.1 Jatrophihabitans sp.
ACCGCCGGCGGCGAACTGCACACCGCGATCGGCGAAGGGCTGTTCGACTTCGGCCATGTGGACGGCCCGGCCGGCCAGGCCAGGTTGCAGCATCCGCTGGGCGTGCTGGTGCTCGCCGACGGTTCGATCGCGATCGCCGACACCTACAACTCCGCGGTACGCCGGTACGCACCGGCCACCGGCGAGGTCAGCACGCTGGCGGTCGAGCTGGCCGAGCCGTCCGGGCTGCTGGAGCTCTCCGGCGAGCTGCTGGTGGTGGAATCCGCCGCGCACCGGCTGATCCGGCCGGTCACCGCCGGCCAGCTGCGCCAGGTGCTGGGCGAGCCGCAGCGGACGCAGCGGCCGGTGACCCTGGTCCGGCCGGGCCGGTTGCTGCTGAGCCCCCCGTTCGTGCCGCCGCCGGGCCGGAAGCTGGACGAACGGTACGGGCCGTCCACCCAGCTCACGGTGAGCGCCAGCCCGCCGGAGCTGCTGGTCTCCGGCGCGGGTGCCGGCACCGAGCTGACCCGGACGCTGGAGTTCGCCGGCGGGCCCGGTGCCGAGGGGGTGCTGCATGTGACCGCGCAGGCGGCGTCCTGCGACGACGATCCGGCGGTCGAGCACCCGGCCTGCCACCTGGCGCGGCAGGACTGGGGGGTGCCGATCCGGCTCGCCGAGGACGGCGAGCCGGAGCTGGCCCTGATGCTGCTGGGCTGACGTCGATGCTGGGGCGACGCTGTCCGGCGGCGCGTCAGGTCCCGGCGGCGGGTCAGGTCCCGGCGGTGTGTCAGGTCCTGGCGGCGCGTCAGGTCCCGGCGGTGCATCAGGTCATGGCGGCACGTCAGGTTCCGGCGGCGTCCGGGCGACGGGTGCGCATGACGCACCGCGAGCGGCTCGGCGGTCAGTCGAGCAAGGTGGTCCGGAGCCGTTCGGAGTCCCGTTCGGTCCAGCCGTGTTCGGCCAGCCAGGTCAGCACCCCGCCGTGGTCGGTGTCGATCGCGGCCAGCACGCCGAGCATGGTCTCGGCGGCGGCCGGTGGCACCTTCTCCGGCTCGGCCACGCTCAGGTCGTACAGGTCGATGCCGGCCAACTGCTCGATGATGGCGACGATCTGCGACTGGGTCTCGGCGTAGTCGGCGGCGATCACCTCGGGTGCCACGCCGGCCACCGACAGCGCCAGCGCGATCACCATGCCGGTACGGTCCTTGCCGGCCGCGCAGTGCACCACGGTGGCGCCGTCCGGCTCGGATATCGCGCGCAGCGCGGCCACGATCGAGTCCGGCCGCCGCTCCAGGTACCGCAGGTAGGAGACCACCTGCCGATCCCGGCCCGGCGGGTATTCCTCCCCGGCCCACGGCGCCACCGGGTCGGGAGTCTTCTCCGCCTCGGCCTCGGCTTGGGCCGTCCGTTCGGCCTCGGCTTCGGCCTGGGCCGTCCGTTCGGCCTCGGCTTCGCTCTTGCCGTCCGGGTACAGCGACAGGTGGTGGAACGTCACGCCCTCGGTCCCGCGCAGCAGGCCCGGCTCGGAGTTGCGCACCTCCACGTCGGTACGCAGGTCCAGCACCCGGCGTACCCGCAGCTCGTTCACCAGCCGGGCCACGTCGGCCTCGGTGACGAAGCTCAGATTCGCCGACCGGATCAGCACGCCGTGCCGGATCCGGCGGCCGTCGGCGGCGGGCAGCCCGCCCACGTCGCGGATGTTGACCACGCCCTCGAGCTCGATCCAGTTCGGGGCGTACGAGGTCACGGCGTCAAGCCTAACCAGCCGGGCAAACACCCGATCCGACTGGCGTTCTATGCCAGGCGATATATGGTCCTCGGCCGTTCCCGGCGGGCTTGCCGAGCGGCTGGAACGGGCCGGCCCGGAATCCGGACCTCACCGGCCGTACTGACCTGCTCGATGAACCGGATCGGGCGCTCGGGCCGGTGCCACGGTCAGCGCGGCGCCCTTAGAACGCCTCCTCGGCGACGTCCATGACCGACAGGTCGGTGCCCTCGACCACCTTGCGGCGGGACACCAGCTCCGGCAGCACGGTGCAGGCGAAGAACCGGGCCACCGCCAGCTTGCCCTCGTAGAAGGCCTTGTCCGCTGCCGACAGGCCGTTACCGTCCAGCTTGTCCAGCGCGATCACCGCCTGCCGCAGCAGCAGCCAGCCGATCGCCAGGTCACCGCAGGACAGCAGCAGCCGGGTGGTGTTCAGGCCGACCTTGTAGACGTTGCGCGGGTCCTCCTGCGCCGAGGTGAGCTGGCCGATCATGGCCGCCACCATCTGGCCGACCTCGCCCAGCGCCCGGCCGACCGCCTCCCGCTCCACCTTCAGCCGGCCCTCCTCGGCGATCGCGTCGAGGAACTGCTGGATCTCGGCGGACAGCGCACCCAACGCCTGGCCCTTGTCCCGGACGATCTTGCGGAAGAAGAAGTCCTGGCCCTGGATCGCGGTGGTGCCCTCGTACAGCGAGTCGATCTTGTTGTCCCGGATGTACTGCTCCAGCGGGTAGTCCTGCAGGAAGCCGGAGCCGCCGAAGACCTGCAGCGCCTGGCCGAGCTGCTCGTACGAGCGCTCGGAGCTGACCCCCTTGACGATCGGCAGCAGCAGGTCGTTCAGCCGCTCGTCCAGGGACGCCTCCCGGCTGGCCTTCCGCTGCAGGCCGGCCTCGCCGTCGGCCAGCCCACCGGCCGGAGTCGCACCGGACTGGGAGAACTCCGCGAGCTGGATCCGGTCCTGCACGTTGGCCGCGTACAGCGCCACCGCGCGCAACCCCTCGGCGTAGGCCTTCTGGGTCATCAGCTGCCGGCGGACGTCCGGGTGGTGGATGATCGTCACCCGCGGCGCGGACTTGTCCGCCGCCCGGGTCAGGTCGGCCGACTGCACCCGGGTCTTGGCGTAGTCCAGCGCGGCCAGGTAACCGGCCGACAGCTGCGAGTACGCCTTGGTGCCCACCATCATCCGGGCGTGCTCGATGACCTTGAACATCTGCGCGATGCCGTCGTGCACCTCGCCGAGCAGCCAGCCCTTGGCCGGGGTCGTCTCGCCGAACCGGATCTCACAGGTGGTGGAGGCCTTCAGGCCCATCTTGTGCTCGACGTTGGTTACGAAGGCGCCGTTGCGCTCGCCGAGTTCGCCGGTCTGCCAGTCGAACAGGTACTTCGGCACCAGGAACAGCGACAGCCCCTTGGTGCCCGGGCCGGCGCCCTCCGGCCGGGCCAGCACGTAATGCAGGATGTTGTCGGCCATGTCGTGCTCGGCCGAGGTGATGAACCGCTTGACACCCTCGATGTGCCAGGAGCCGTCCGGCTGCCGGGTCGCCCTGGTCCGGCCGGCGCCCACGTCGGAGCCGGCGTCCGGCTCGGTCAGCACCATGGTGGCGCCCCAGCGCTTGTCGATCAGCAGCCGTCCGATGTTCTGCTGCTCGGCCGTGCCGAGGTCGTGGATGATGTTGGCGAAGGCCGGTCCGCAGTTGTACATCCAGATCGCCGGGTTGGCGCCGAGCACCAGTTCGGCCATCGACCAGACCAGGCTGCGCGGGGCCAGCGTGCCGCCGTAGTCCGGGGTGCTCTCCAGCCGCCACCACTCGGCGTCCTGCCACACCTGGTAGGACCGCTTGAACGCCTCGGGCATGGTCACCGAGTTCGTCGCGGGGTCGAACACCGGCGGGTTGCGGTCACTGTCGACGTAGGACTCGGCGAGCGGGCCCTCGGCCAGTGTGCGCACCTCGGCCAGGATGCCCCGCACGGTCTCGCTGTCCAGTTCGGCGAACGGGCCGCTGCCCAGCTTCTCGGCCATGCCGAACACCTCGAACAGGTTGAACTCGATGTCGCGCAGGTTGCTGTTGTAGTGGCCCATTGCCCGGTATCTCCCTGTTACTGGTCAGTAGCTTCTCAGAATATTACTCGCCAGTAGCCTTGGCAAGGCGATCACTCGAGAACGTCCGGAGAACGTCCGGCCGGAGCGCCGACGTACCGGTCGATAGAGTTGCCGGCATGAGCAGTTCCGAGATTCCCAGCACGTTCGACGGCCCGGTCCGGGTGCGGATCGCGCCGTCCCCGACCGGGGATCCGCACGTCGGCACTGCCTACGCGGCGCTGTTCAACTCCGCCTTCGCCGAGCGTTCCGGCGGCCGGTTCGTGGTGCGCATCGAGGACACCGACCGGTCCCGGTTCAGCCCCGGCAGCGAGCAGCAGATCTTCGACACCCTGCGGTGGCTCGGCTTCAGCTGGGACGAGGGCCCGGACGTCGGCGGCGAGTACGGCCCGTACCGGCAGTCGGAGCGGCTGCCGATCTACGCCGAGGTGGCCGAGCGGCTGCTGGCCGGGGGGCACGCCTACCGGTGCTGGTGCTCCCCGGAGCGGCTGGCCGAACTGCGCGAGGCGCAGACCAAGGCCAAGCAGCCGCCCGGCTACGACCGGCTGTGCCACGGCCTGACCGAGGACGAGCGCCGCGCGCTGCCCGGTTACACGCCGAACCCGGTGGTGCGGATGCTCGTGCCGGACGACATCGACCTGGCCTTCCCGGACCTGGTGCGCGGCACCCTGCACTGCCCGATGCCGGACGACCAGGTGCTGGTCAAGTCCGACGGTTTCCCCACCTACCACCTCGCCGCGGTGGTCGACGACCACCTGATGGGCATCAGCCACATCATCCGGGGCGAGGAGTGGGTGAGCTCCACCGCCAAGCAGCTTCAGCTGTTCCGGTGGCTGGGCTGGCAGTTGCCGCTGTACGCGCACTTCCCGCTGCTGCGCAATGCCGACAAGTCCAAGATCAGCAAGCGGAAGAACCCGGCGGCCCGGTTGCTGTGGTTCCAGCAGGAGGGCTTCCTGCCCGAGGCGCTGCTGAACTTCCTCGCCCTGCTCGGCTATTCGATGCCGGACGAGGAGGAGATGTTCGACCGCAAGGTGTTCGCCGAACAGTTCTCCTTCGACCGGATCAACCCGGCCGGCCCGGTGTTCGACATCGACAAGCTGACCTGGCTGAACGGCCGCTACATCCGGGCGCTGCCGGACGAGGAGTTCCTGCGCCGGGCGGCCGACTACCTGCCGGCCGGAGTCGACCCGGCCGATCTGCGCTGGGTCACCGGTGCGCTGAAGGAACGCACCAAGCGGCTCGGCGAGCTGCCCGCGGAACTGCTCTGGCTGACCGAGGAAGCCAGCGTCGGCGTGGCGCAGCTGACCGCCAAGGGACTGCCGGAGTCCGACCTGGCCGGTGCGCTGTCCGGCGTCCGGGACCTGCTGGCCGGGCTCGAGGTCTTCGAGCCGGAGCCGATCGACGCCGCCCTGCAGCAGTTCTGCGCCGAGCGGGAGTTCAACCGGCGCCGGTTCTTCATGAGCCTGCGGGTGGCGATCGCCGGCCGTCCGGTGTCCCCGCCGCTGCACGAGACCATCGCCGCGCTGGGCTCCGAGCGCACCCTGGCCCGGCTGGACCGAGCACTGGCGTTGTTCGCTGACTAGTTCGCCGGGTGTAGCGGCTCAGCCGCCGACCTCGGCCAATCGGCGCTGCAGGAACCGGCGTTCGGCGGCGTTGCCGGCCAGCGCCAGCGCGTCCCGGTACTGCGACGCCGCCTCGTCGAACCGGCCGAGCCGGCGCAACAGGTCGGCCCGGACGGCCGGCAGGTAGTGGTAGCCGGCCAGCGCCTCGTCCGGGATCGAGGCCAGCTCGGCCAGCCCGGCCGCCGGGCCGTCGGCCATGGCGATGGCCACCGCCCGGTTGAGCTGGACCACCGGCGACGGCCAGCGTTGCCAGAGCAGGTCGTACAGCCCGACGATCTGGGCCCAGTCGGTGTCGGCGTACCGCTCGGCGTGCGAATGCACCGCCGCGATCGCCGCCTGCAGCAGGAACCGGCCCGGCCGGCCGCCGCGCAGCGCGCTCCTCAGCACCCGGTCGCCCTCGGCGATCAGCGCCCGGTCCCAGCAGGACCGGTCCTGTTCGGCGAGCAGCACCAGGTCACCGGCCGGGTCGGCCCGGCTGGCGCGACGGGCGTCGATCATCAGCATCAGCGCCAGCAGGCCCTGTGCCTCCCGCTCGTCCGGCATCAGCTCGATCAGCAGCCGGTCCAGCTCGATCGCCCGCTCGACCAGCTCCGGACGTACCAGCAGATCGCCGGACGGCGCGGCGTAGCCGGTGCTGAACACCAGGTGGATCACCATCAGCACGGCGTCCAGCCGGTCGGCCAGTTCCGCCGGCGCCGGCACCCGGTACGGGATCCCGGCCGCCGCGATCTTCTTCTTGGCCCGGGTGACCCGGGCCGCCATGGTCGGTTCGGAGACCAGGAACAGCCGGGCGATGTCGGCGGTGGACAGCCCGCACACCAGCCGCAGGGTGAGCGCCACCTGGGCCTCCCGGGCCAGCGCCGGGTGGCAGCAGGTGAAGATCAGCCGCAACCGGTCGTCGCCGAATCCGTCGTCCGCGGCGGGTGATTCGCCGCCGCCCGGCATCGAGCGGGCCAGTTCGGCCAGCTTGCCGTCCAGCGAGCGGCTGCGCCGCAGCGCGTCCAGCACCCGGCGGCGGGCGGCGGTGGTCAGCCAGGCACCGGGGTTGCGCGGGATGCCGTCCCGCTGCCAGGCCTGCAGCGCGCTGACGAACGCATCCTGCACGCAGTCCTCGGCCAGCGCGATGCCCCCGCTGCCGCCGGCCAGCCGCACCGCCGCGGCGAGCACGCCCGCCCACTCGCGCCGGTGCGCCTGGTCCAGGGCGGCCCGGACGTCCGCCTCGGTACCGGCCGGTGTCTC
>DASUAC010000529.1:0-2771 GCA_035763985.1 Jatrophihabitans sp.
AACGAGGTGACCGGCCCGCCTGGGTTCTCGGCCTACCGGCTCAGGCCACCGGCACCGTCGGCGCGGCTTCCTCCGGCTGCGGCACCCCGTCCTTGCCGGTGGTGATCATGGTCGCCGTCACGATCACCGCCATCAGCGCGAAGATCGCCGCGGTCAGGAAGCCCCGGGACGAGCCGAAGGCCAGCACCTCGTGGAAGGCGCGCACGGCGACGTTGTCGGCCACCGCCGCGGCCGAGGCCTGGGTGTTGCCGGTGGCCTGGGCACTCAGCTCACCGAAGTGCCGCAGCACGGTCGCCGGCAGCTTGCCCGCCTGCACCAGCCCGGCCAGCTCCTTGGCCTGGTGCTGCGCCTCGTTCCGGGACGCGGTGGCGAACACCGTGGTCAGCACGGACAACCCGATCGAGCCGCCGACCTGCTGGCCGACGTTGAGCAGCGCCGAGGCCAAGCCCGCCTCGTGAGGCTCGACCCGGGCCACCGCGACCGTGGTCAGCGGCACGAAGATGTTGCCGATCCCGAAGGCCAGCACCAGCAGCGACGGCAGCAGGTGGGTGAAGTAGCCGGACTCGGCCGTGATGGTGGACAGCCAGAACATGCCGCCGGTCATCACCACCGAGCCGAACCCGATCAGCTTGCGTGGGCCCAGCTTGGGCAGCAGGGCGGCCGAGATCTGCGCGGCGATGCCGATCATGAAGGCCACCGGCAGGAATGCCAGGCCGGTCCGCAGGGCCGAGTAGCCGAGCACCAGCTGCACGAAGTAGGTGACGAAGAAGAACATCCCGAACATCGACGCGCCGATGATCAGCATGACTATGTAAGCGCCGGTTCGGCTGCGGTCCCGGAAGATCCGCAACGGCATCATGGCGTACGGCAGCCGCGCCTCCAGGATCACGAACAGCGCCAGCCCGACTGCCGCGACCCCGAACGCGGCCAGGGTGATGCCGTTGCGCCAGCCGTGCGAGGCGGCGTGGATGAAGCCGTACACCAGCGAGGTCGTCCACACCACCGACAGCAGCGCGCCCCACCAGTCGAAGCGTCCGCTCAACCGGTCCGATTCGTGCAGGTAGACGAACGCGCCGGCGATCAGCAGCACCCCGATCGGCACGTTGACGAACAGCACCCAGCGCCAGGTCAGGAACTCGGTCAGTATGCCGCCGAGCAGCAGCCCGAGCGCGGCGCCGGCGCCGGCCACCGCGGCGAACACCGCGAACGCCCGGGTGCGCTGGGGACCCTCCTCGAATTCGGTGGTGATCAGCGACAGCGCGGTCGGCGAGGCGATGGCACCGCCGACCCCCTGGATGATCCGGCCCATGATCAGGAATTCGAAGCTGTGCGCCAGGCCGCCGAGGAAGCTGCCGACGGTGAACAGGGCCAGCCCGACCATGAACATCCGCCGCCGGCCCAGGATGTCGCCGGCCCGGCCGCCGAGCAGCAGCAGGCCGCCGAAGGCGAGGGTGTAGGCGTTGATCGCCCAGGTCATCTCCGTCTGGTTCTTGCCGAAGTACTCGCCCATCTTCGGCAGCGCGATGTTCACGATGGTGCCGTCCAGCACGATCATCAGCTGGGTGCCGGCGATGATCAGCAGGGTCAGTACCGGATGAGCGGCCTTGCGCACGCCGGCCCTGACTGTGCCGGCGGATTCGGTCGTGGTCACGACACTCCTCGAGCTTGGTACTAGCGCCGGCCGGGGATTCCGGCCGACGTCGGGCATGCGCGGGGTGCCGCAGCCGGTAGGTCCGCCGGGCTGCCGTCCCCCCGTAGACGTCAGTTCCGAGAGTCA
Organism: Jatrophihabitans sp.; assembly: GCA_035763985.1. Classification (GTDB taxonomy): domain Bacteria; phylum Actinomycetota; class Actinomycetes; order Mycobacteriales; family Jatrophihabitantaceae; genus Jatrophihabitans_A. The sequence goes on from DASUAC010000529.1 coordinate 1,778, forward strand.
TCGAGAGCAACCGGGAAGGAACGTGGTCGTTCTCTATTGAGGTACGCTAGCGGAGAGCGGTTAAGAGACGCAACCGTGCACTATGAGTCTCGCTCAGTAGCCGCACAGCCGGTACCCTCAGCGATCACCCACCGGCTCCGGCGCGGTTGGCCCAGACCGTGGAAAGGATGCTCTCCCCCATGACATCGGCACCAGTGAATATCCCGGCAGGTGCTGACAGTTCCGCCGACGCGGCTGGCCGGTCCGCCGCCGGCAGCCCGGCCACCTGTGCCGAGGAGGACGGCGGCCGGCAGCGCAAGCGGGGTGCCGAGCTGGAACAGGCGATCCGGGACGCCACCATCGCCGAGCTGGCCTGCTGCGGCTACGGGAGCCTGACCATCGAGTCGGTGGCGGCCCGGGCGCAGACCGGCAAGGCGTCGATCTACCGGCGCTGGCCGACCAAGCAGGAACTGGTCTTCGACTCGGTGTGCTGCCTGCTGTCCGGCCCGCTGATGACCGTCTCGGCCTTGCAGCTCGGCGAGGACGTCACCACCCGGGACGCGCTGCTGGCGCTGGCCACCCAGGCGGCCCGGTCGATGACCGGTGAACTCGGTGCGGCGATGCGATCGGTGATGAGCGAGTCGTTGCGGGACCCGGAGTTCGCGGCCACCTTCCAGGACAATTTCCACGACCCGCGCAAGGCGCTGCTGAACGAGGTGCTGAGCCGGGGGGTACGGCGTGGCGAGGTACGACCGGACTGGATGAGCGGGCTGCTGATCGACATCCTGGCCGGGGCGCTGATCCACCGGTACCTGGTGCGCCGGCAACTGCCGGTGGAGGCCGAGCTGGCCGAGTTCATCGACGGCTTCGTGATGCCGGCGATCCGGCCGGCCGGCTGAGCCGGTCGCGTGTGGCTGCGCCCGACTGTTGCCCATCCGGCCCGCGTGTCATGATCCGGCGTCGCCGGGACGACGGCTGGGCATGACGCGCCGGCTGCGGGCCGCTCTCCACGACT
>DASUAC010000530.1:0-2245 GCA_035763985.1 Jatrophihabitans sp.
CGCGTCGGAGATCAGCTGCGGGAAGAACGTCTTGCCGGTCAGCGTGCCGACGTCGACACCCGAACCCGGCTTGAGCTGCTGCGGGTCGACCTGCTTCATCAGCTGCTGGATCGGGTTGTCGCCGAGGAAGGCCGCGAACAGGCTGCCGACCGGCGGCTGCCGGCCGATGGCGGTGGCCAACTGGCTCGGCACCCCGTGCGACTGCAGGCCGGTACGCAGTGTCTGCGGCAGGGTGGCGGCCAGGCCGGCGATCATCAGCGAGAAGAACACCCCGATGGACAGCGACGATCCGGAGTTGAAGAAGGTGCCGCGCATGCCGGAGGCCGCCCCTCGGCTGCCGGCCGGCACGCTGTTCATGATCGCGGTGGTGTTCGGGGAGGAGAACAGCCCGGAGCCGATGCCGTTGAGCACCAGCAGCCCGGCGAAGGCGAGATAGTTGAAGTCGACCGGCAGCAGCATCAGCCCGAGGAAGCTCAGCGCCACCAGCAGCAGGCCGCCGGTGGCGAAGGTGCGGGCGCCGAACCGGTCGGACAGCGCGCCGGACACCGGGCCGACCACCAGGAACGCCACGGTCAGCGGCAGTAGGTAGATGCCGGCCCAGAGCGGTGTGTCGGCGTAGTCGTAGCCGTGCAGCGGCAGCCAGATGCCCTGCAGCCAGATGATCAGCATGAACTGCAGGCCGCCGCGCGCGATCGAGGCGAGCAGGCCGGCCAGGTTGCCGGCCGCGAAGGCCTTGATCCGGAACAGCCGCATGTCGAACATCGGCTGGTCGATCCTGGTCTCGACGAAGCAGAACGCGACCAGCAGGGCGGTGCCGAGGACCATTCCGGCCAGCACCCACGGGTTCGTCCAGCCCATGGTGTGCCCGCCGTACGGCTGGATGCCGTAGGTGATCGCGGCCAGCAGCGCGGTCAACCCGACCGCGAACAGGACGTTGCCGACCCAGTCGATCCGGGACTGCTGGCGCTGGGCCAACTCGTGCAGGCTGCGGTAGGACCAGACCGTGCCGAGCAGTCCGAACGGGACCGAGACGAAGAACACCAGCCGCCAGTCGACCTCCGAGAGCAGCCCGCCGGCCACCAGGCCGATGAACGAGCCGGCGATCGCGGCCACCTGGTTGATGCCGAGCGCCATCCCGCGGCGGCTGGCCGGGAAGGCGTCGGTGAGGATCGCGGTGGAGTTGGCGAACAGCAGCGCGGCGCCGACGCCCTGCACCAGCCGCCAGCCGATCAGCCACAGCGCTCCGCCGCTGCCGGCCATCGGGTCGAAGGCCAGCAGGATCGAGCCCGCGGTGAACACCACGAAGCCGGCGTTGTACATCCGGACCCGGCCGTAGATGTCGCCGAGCCGGCCGAAGGACACCACGAAGACCGCGGTGACCACCAGGAAGCCCATCAGCATCCAGAGCAGGTAGCTGACGTTGCCCGGCGCGAGCGGATCCAGCTTGATCCCCCGGAAGATGGCCGGCAGCGAGATGATCATGATCGAGGAGTTGATGGTGGCCATCAGCACGCCGAGCGTGGTGTTGGACAGCGCCACCCACTTGTACCGGGGATGGTCGCGATCGACGGTGCGGACGGACCAGCGGGGCTGGCCGCGACGAGAGCCGGATTCCGGCGAGTTCATGCAGCACTCCGGTGCGTACCGTTCAGCATTTCGTTAGCCAAGCTAAGTGTACGCGGGACGCTGGAGGGCGCGACGAGCCTCGAGCAGCGGTGAGTCCCGGCGGCAGCGAGCCGCGGCCAGGGACGAGCTTCGAGCAGAGCGAGGCTCGGGCAGAGCAAGCCTCGGGCAGAGCAAGCCTCGGGCAGGACGAGTTCCGGGCAGGGACGGCCGGCTCAGCGGGGCTGGCCGGCTCAGCGGGGCTGGCCGTAGCCGCGGAACGCCTCGGCCGCGGCGGCCAGCTGAGCCGCATCCAGCGTGCGCGGGCTGCCGATCAGCCGGGCCCGCCAGCCGAGCTCGGCCACGTACTCGACCGCCTCGGCCACCGCCATCGCCCCGTCGATGTCGGCGCCGACCGCGACCACGCCGTGCTGGGCCAGCAACACCGCCGAGCCGTCGGCCAGCGCGGCCACGCAGGCCTCGGCCAGCGCTTGCGTGCCGTAGCGCTCGTACGGCGCCAGCGGCACCTGCCCGCCGGCCCGGGCCAGCAGGTAGTGCACGGGTGGGATCGGCTCGCCCAGCACCGCGAAGACCGTCGCGAACATCGAATGGGTGTGCACGATGGCTGCCACGTCCGGCCGGG
>DASUAC010000531.1:0-7110 GCA_035763985.1 Jatrophihabitans sp.
GCCAGTTCCACATGGAGGACGTGCACCGGGCCGGCGGCATCCCGGCGATCCTCGGCGAGCTGAACCGCGGCGGGCTGCTGGACCGGGACGTGCACGCGGTGCACGCGCCGACCCTGCAGACCTGGCTGGACGAATGGGACGTGCGCGGCGGCAAGGCGTCCGAGGCCGCGGTCGAGCTCTACCACGCGGCGCCCGGCGGTGTGCGAACCGTCGAGCCGTTCTCCACCGCGAACCGCTGGGCCAGCCTGGACACCGACGCCGAGGAAGGCTGTATCCGCGATCTGGCGCACGCCTACACCAAGGACGGCGGCCTGGCGGTCCTGTGGGGCAACCTGGCGACCGACGGGGCGATCGTGAAGACCGCGGGGGTCGACGAGAAGATCTGGGAGTTCGCAGGTCCCGCGAAGGTCTTCGAGTCCCAGGACGACGCCGTCGAGGCGATCCTGTCCAAGAAGATCGTGGCCGGCGACGTCGTGGTCATCCGCTACGAGGGCCCCAAGGGCGGCCCGGGGATGCAGGAGATGCTGTATCCGACGGCGTTCCTGAAGGGCGTGGGCCTGGGCGCCCAGTGCGCGCTGGTCACCGACGGCCGGTTCTCCGGCGGCACCTCGGGGCTGTCCATCGGGCACATCTCCCCGGAGGCGGCCTCCGGCGGGGTGATCGCGCTGGCCGAGGACGGCGACATCGTCAAGATCGACATCGCCACCCGCACCCTGCACCTCGACGTGGACCCCGAGGTGCTCCAGGAGCGGCGCGCGAAACTGCTGGCCGACCTCGGCGGCTACCGGCCGCGCGAGCGGGACCGGCAGGTGTCGGTGGCCCTGCGCGCCTACGCGGCGCTGGCCTCCAGCGCCTCGACCGGCGGCGTGCGGGACCTCGGCCAGATCGGCCGCTGAGGCGTGGCCGGACATCCGATACGGTTCGGCGCGAAACTGGTCCCGCAGGGGACGACCATCGCCGCGCTGCGCGCCTTCTGGCGCCTGGCCGACGAATCAGGGTTCGACCACCTGTGGGTCTACGACCACCTGGCCGGGGTCGGCAACGCCGCCACGGTGGCCGAGCCGGACCCGGCGGTCGACCTGTTCGACGGCTGGTCCCTGCTGGCCGCCATGGCCTCGGAGACCAGGACCGCGCGGCTCGGCGCGATGGTGACCGCGAACTCGCTGCGGCACCCGGCGGTGCTGGCGAAGACCGCCACCACCGTCGACCACCTGTCCGGCGGCCGGCTGGAGTTCGGGATCGGCACCGGCTGGGCCGAGTACGAGCACCGGATGCTCGGCATCGAGCTCGGCAGCCCGCGGCAGCGGATCGAGAAGCTGGACGAGGCGCTGCGGATCCTCAAGGCCCTGTGGTCGCCGGAGCCGTTCACGGACTTCGCCGGCGAGCACTACACGCTCGAGAAGGCGGTGCACGCGCCCAAGCCGGTGCAGCGCCCGCATCCGCCGGTGTGGCTCGGCGGCACCGGTGAGAAGCGGATGCTGAAGCTCGTGGCCGAGCAGGCGGACGTATGGAACACCGTCAACCACGCCGGGGCCGACGAGGCCGCGCGCCTGTCCGGCGTGCTGGACCGGTGGTGTGCCGAGGTCGGCCGGGATCCGGCGGAGATCCGGCGCTCGGTGCAGTTGCGGCCGGACCCGCGCCGGGTCGTGGACGACGTCGCGCCGTGGCTGGACGCCGGCTTCACCGAGATCGTGCTGTTCTTCGCACCGGACAAGCCGCTCGCCGACCTGGAGCAGGTCGCCGAGCGGCTGTCGGTGCTGCGCGCCCTCATGTAGAGGGCGCGCTGCCTTCCGCTGTTCTCGCTACCGGTCTGCCGGCCCGCTGACTGGTGTCAGTGGACGTTCAGCGCGGTGTCGTCGAGGACGAACGAGGTCTGCAGCGAGGCATCCTCGCTGCCGGTGAACTTCAGGGTGACGGTCTGGCCGATGTAGCTGGCCAGGCTGAAGGAGTGCTGCGTGTAACCGCTGTTGGCGTTGAGGTTGCTGTACGTCGCCAGGGTGCCCAGCACGGTGCCGGCCGAGTTGAGGACCTGGACCTTGAGCTTGTCGTAGGCCGTGGTGGTCGTCGTCTCGTCGGTGTCGATGTGCAGGTAGAACGAGAAGGCCGCCGAGGTGCAGCTGGCCGGGATGCTGACGGACTGCGCCAGGGTGTCGGTGTGCGTGGTGCCGTAGCCGTCCAGCCAGGAGTCGTAGCTGCCGGAGTGGGCCGGCTCGGAGACGGTGTCGCTGTTGATGACGCCGGCGGACGCGGTCCAGGGGGCCGCGCTGCCGGTCTCGAAGCCGGCGTTGCCGAGCAGCTGGGCCGCGGTGCAGCCGCCGCCGCCCGAGGGGTTGACCGTCCAGTTGAAGGTGGTCGTGCCCGAGGCGGTGCCCGAGGAGGCGGTGACCGTCACGGCCGAGGTGCCGGTCCCGGTCGGGGTGCCGGTGATCGCGCCGGAGGAGCTGATCGACAGGCCGGCCGGCAGACCGGTGGCCGAGTAGGTCAGCGACTTGCCGGCGGAGTCGGTCGCCTTCATCTGCAGGGTGCTGATGGCCGTGCCCTGGGTCGCGGTCTGGTCACCGGGGCTGACCACGGAGACGGTCTCGGTGCCGCCCTGCGCGTTCACGGTCCACGAGAACGAGGTGGTGTTGCTCGCGGTGCCCGAGGAGGCGGTGACCGTCACGCTGGAGGTGCCGGTGCCGGTCGGGGTGCCGGTGATCGCGCCGGAGGAGCTGATCGACAGGCCGGCCGGCAGACCGGTGGCCGAGAAGGTCAGCGACTTGCCCGCGGAGTCGGTCGCCGAGATCTGCAGGGTGCTGATCGCGGTGTTCTGGGTCGAGGTCTGGTTGCCCGGGTTGGTCACCGAGACGGTCTCGGTGGCGCCGTGCTGCACGATCGGGTGGGAGATGGCGCAGGCGTTGGTGTCGTTGGACCAGGATGCCTGCTCCGGGTAGGTCCCGAAGGAGCCGAAGGAGATGTTCGCGGCGCCGCCGGCGGTGCCGGGGGACAGCCAGGCGCACTCGTCGGAGTTCTCCTGGCCGTTGTAGGAGGACCCGGTGTTGTTGGTCCAGCCGCCGGCCGGGTTCTGGTCGGACATCATCTCGTGCCACTCGTGGCCCAGGGTGATGGTGTAGCCGTCCAGGGTGCCGGGGGAGTTGACGAAGCCCACGCCGCAGCCGGCGCCGGAGTCCATGTTGTACGGCTGGTTGGAGAACGCGACGTCGCCGTAGGGCGAGCTCACGGCGCCGCCGGTGAGGGTGGAGTCGCCGTTGTAGTCGTGCCAGGCGCAGTACTGGCCCTGGTAGTTGTCGGGGTTGGTGCCGGTCGGCGACAGGATCACGTAGTAGGCGTCGCGGTTGGCCGCGGAGGTGGTGTTGCCGAAGTGGGCGGCGGCGTTGACGGCCTCCTGGCCGAGCTGGTGGCCGGTGGCCGCGGACGGGGAGGCCGCGGAGTTGTCGTACCAGACGCCGGCCAGGACGCCGCCGGACTGGTAGTTGATGTACTGGGAGGCCGGCAGGTTGGTGGGGCAGGCGACCGCGCCGGAGGAGACCCCCGCACCGTCACACCACTGGGTCAGGTCGGCCGACCACAGCTCGTTGTTGGTGCCGATGCCCTTGAACATCTGCTGCGCCACGGAGGCGCCGCCGTCGGGGTCGCCGGAGAACTTGGCGTTGCCGTTGGCGTCAGTGCTCTGAGTTCCCCACTGGGAGCCGTAGAACACCAGATAGACCTTGCTCTTGCCGCCGCTCTGCACACCGATGCCGTCGATGCCGCCGCCGTAGGACAGCGTCTCCGGGCCGGTCGTGGCCTGCGGGGAGGCGTGCTGCGCCGCCCAGGACTTCATCTTCTGGTTCTGCTGCACGGTCGGCACGGCGCCGTGCCGGTAGGTGTGCCCGTACTGCGGGGAGTAGGGGTTGGCCACGGCCGATCCGTGGGCCGACGCGGCCGGCGAGGCCGTGGCGGCTGCCGCCCCCGCGATGCCGAGCGCGGCGCTCGCGGTGAGGGCGAACACGATGCGCGCGGATTTGCGGCGCATGGTGTTCTTGCTGGGCTGGGACACTCGGTGTCTCCTCGATCTCGGGTGGTGCACTGGCGAGTGGGGTGGCGCAGTGAAGCCGAAATCTGGGCGCGCGCCATCGGCCATGCAGGGGTTGCCGCAGCCCGATGAGTGCGCCCGCTGGCAGGCGGTGCGCCCGTGTTTTTTGGACCGGAAGGCGAATTGCTTTCCGCGCCTGATCGGGAAACGTAGGCCAGAGCGACGATCTCGTCAACGGGCATGGCAGGTAAAGACGGCGCAAAGACGTGAGCCGGGGTAAACCGCCCGGACATTCAGTGGTCTGGGGCCGGACAAGCGGTCCGTAGCAGAACCTTGACTCTCCGAGATGCGGTATCTAACATCCGCCGTGCCCGCGTCATCCGCCGGGCCTCCCGCCGTGCCCCAGCACCGCCCCACACCGCCAGTGCTGTCGAAAGGGGTGCCACCATGCGCCGCTCCCGCTTTTCGCGTCCCGGATCCACCCGTCGAAGACTTCGAAGTCTCGCCGCCGCCTCCGCGCTCTTCCTCATAGCCGCGGCCGCGCCGCCGGCCCGGGCCGGGCAGGAGGCGAAGGGCCCGGCCAAGCCGCGCCCGGCCGCCGCGGCCATCGTGAACGTCAGCTCGGCCTGTTCCGGCCAGAACCAGGAAGTCGTCTCCGCCGCCGACACCTCCGGCGACATCTACCAGTCGTGGATCGGCTGCGGCGGCATCGGATTCGCCCGCTCCACGAACAACGGCGCCAGCTACGGCGCGCCGCTGACGCTCGCCGGCTCCTCCGGCGCCTGGGACCCGGCCGTGGCCGTGGCGCCGAACGGCACGGTGTACGCCGCCTTCATGTCGACGGCGAACTACCCGGTCGTCGAGGCGTCCTTCGACCACGGCGCGACCTTCACCCAGACCGCCCACGTCACCCCGCCCGGCAGCGGGTACTTCGGCGACCGGCCGTTCATCGCCGTCGCCCCGGACGGCACCGTCTACGTCACCTGGGACTACGGCCCGGACAGCAGCAACGTCCAAACCCTGTGCAGCTCGTCCGGCTCCTGCTCGTTCTCCAACGGCCAGCTGAACGCGGTGATCGAGAAGTCGACCGACGGCGGCAAGACCTTCGGCGGCTTCACCGCGATCGGGCCGAACTATCCGACGATGGGCGGGTTCGCCGCGCCGCTGCTCGTGGACCCGAACGGCCGGGTGGACTCGCTGTACGAGGGCCACCCCACCGACACGACGTCTCCGTACGCGATCCACAACGGTTACGAATACTTCACCTCCTCCAGTGACGGCGGCGTCACCTGGCCGAACCCGACCGTGCAGGTCCGCCCGGACGCCGGCACGCTCGCGCTGGCCAACTGGTGGATCAACGGCTCGCTCGCCATCGACGGCGGCGGCACGCTCTACGCGACCTGGGACACCCAGACCTCAGGCACCGACGTCGGCTGGCTGTCCTACTCCACCGACGGCGGCGCCACCTGGTCGGCGCCGACGCACGTGACCCCGGACAACACCTCCAGCGCGCACATCATGGAGGTCACCGGCGGCCCGGCCGGCACCGCCTACGTCGGCTGGCAGACCAACGCGCCGTCGCAGGGTTATGCGACCTACCTGCAGACCTTCACCACGGCCTCGGGCCTGGTCGGTACCCCGCAGCAGGTCTCGACCAGCTACGGCAACAGCTCGGTGTGGCCCGGCGACACCTTCGGCCTGACCACGCTGCCGAACAACCAGCTGGCGGTCAGCTGGGGGAGTGCGAACGGCACCAGCTCCACCGCGGAGATCTACGCGACCATCGTCTCCGTGGGTTCGGCCACCCCGGACTTCTCGCTCTCGGCCAGCCCGGCCTCCGGCTCGGTGACCCAGGGCGGGTCGGCGACGGCCACGATCTCGACCGCGGCCTCCGGCGGCGACACCGAGTCGGTGGCGCTGAGCGCGTCCGGCCTGCCGGCCGGCGCCACCGCGAGCTTCAACCCGGCCTCCGTCACCGCCGGCGGATCGGCCACGCTCACCCTGGCCACCGCGGCCTCCACCCCGGCCGGCACCTACCCGATCACCGTGACCGGCACCGGATCCGCGCACACCCACACCGCCACCTACACCCTGACCGTCACCACCCCGGTGACCGGCGGCATCACCAACGGCGGCTTCGAGACCGGCGGCTTCTCCGGCTGGACCACCTCCGGCGCCTCGGAGACCGTGGTGGCTTCCGGCGCGCACAGCGGGACCTACGCCGCGCGTCTGGGCTCTACTGCGCCTACCAATGGGACCTCGAACGCGGCCCAGACCTTCACCGCCCCGACCGGCAGCAGCACTCTGTCGTTCTGGTACGACGTGACCTGCCCGGACACCGTCACCTACGACTGGGCCACGGCCACGCTGAAGGACAACACCGCCGGTACCACCAAGACGGTGCTGGCCAAGACCTGCGTCTCCAACTCCGGCTGGAAGCAGATCACCTCGTCGGTCACCGCCGGGCACAGCTACACGCTGACCCTGACCTCGCGGGACGACAACTACGCGGGCGACCCGACCTATACCCTCTACGACGACGTCGCCGTGTCCTGATTCACCCGAGATTCCCGATTTCCCCACCCATGCCGGGCGTGGATCCGCCCGGTCCTAGCAGGGAGTCACTGTGCGCTATCGTTCTCCACGCCCGCTGCGGAGCAGACTGCTCGCCGTCGTCTCGGCGCTCGGGCTGACGGTCCTCGGCACCACGGCCCTGGGTACCCCCGCCTCGGCCGCCACCTCCATCACCAACGGCGGTTTCGAGTCCGGCAGCCTCACCGGCTGGACCACCTCCGGCGTCACCTCGGTCACCACCACGAACCCGCACTCCGGCACGTACGCGGCGATGGTCGGCTCGACCAGCCCGAGCAACACCTCCTCGGTCGCGCAGTCGTTCACGGCGCCGGCGAGCAGCCCCTCGCTGTCGTTCTGGTACGACGTGGTGTGCCCGGACACCGTCACCTACGACTGGGCCACCGCGACCCTGACGGACACCACCACCAACACCACGACGACGGTGCTGGCCAAGACTTGTGTGTCCAACTCCGGGTGGAAGCAGGTCACCAAGACGCTGACCGCCAACGACAACTACACGC
>DASUAC010000532.1:0-3388 GCA_035763985.1 Jatrophihabitans sp.
AGTTCGTGCAGCACCACGAAGACCGAGTCGTGCCGTACCGTCAGCCCGGCCAGGCCGCCGAGACCGCCCCGCACGATCGCGGCCAGCCCGGCCGGGCCGTCCCGGTCGGACAGCCGCCGGAAGATGTCGGCGCTGACCCGGGTGACGGGCACCCCGTCCCGCTCCAGCCCGGCGACCATCTCGGCCGCCGGGGCGCTGGTCAGCAACTCCGGCGCCACGATCAGCATCTCCAGCTGCCGGCCCGCGCTGACCGCTCGCCAGACCGGCTGCAGGCCCTCCACCACGAACGCGTTCTGCCGCCGCCGGTGCTTGCGCTCGGCGAGCAGCCGGACCCGCTTGACGACCGGATTCGCGGCGCTGGTGACGACCTGCTGCACAGCATGCAGGATGTCACGCGCCGCGACGGAGCGTCCGAGAGGTGGGTGAGCCGGCTGAGGCTTCCAGGTAGCCTCAGCCGGCTCGATGGGGTTGGTCCTCAGGCGTGACTGGATTTCGTACGTCCCGGCGGGCGAAATCCAGTCACGCTCGCGGGTTACTCGGCCAGCGCGGGCTCCGGCTCGGCGATCGCGATCGGGCGGGGCGTACGGACCACCAGGGCGATCAGCGCCAGGGCCGCCAGCAGGAACACGGTGGCCGCCACGAAGGCCCGGTCCGCTGCGTAGACGAAGGCAGCTGCCGGGGCACCGGTCGCATGTTTGGCCGCCGAGCCGAACACGGTGACCAGCACCGCCACGCCGACCGTGCCGCCCAGCTGCTGGGTCACGTTCACCAGACCGGAGGCGGCACCGGCGTCGGCGTCGGCCACCCCGGCCAGCGACGCCGCGGTCAGCGTCACGAACGACATCCCGTTGCCCGTTCCGAACAGCAACAGGCTGGCCAGGATGGTCGGGTAGGACGAGTGCGCGGTCAGCTGGCTGGCCAACGCCAGGCCGAGGGTGGCCAGGCCCACCCCGATCAGCATCAGCGCCTTCGCGTTCACCCGGTTGATCAGCACCCGGCTGGTCAGCTGGGACGACAGGAACACCGTCAGCGGTATCGGCAGGAACGCGAAACCGGCCCGCAGCGGCGAGTAGCCGAGCACGTTCTGGGTGTACTGGGTGAGGAAGAAGAACATCCCGAACATGCCGGCGAAGACCAGCATCCGGGCGGCGTTGGCGCCGTTGCGGCTGGCGTTGCCGAACAGCCGCAGCGGGGTGATCGGCTCGGCGGCCCGCAGCTCGACCAGCACGAAGGCAGCCAGCAGCAGCAGTCCGGCCAGCATCGGGGCCAGCGTCAGCGGATCCGACCAGCCGTCGTTGGCCGCCCGCACCAGTCCGTAGACCAGCGCACCCATGCCGAGGGTGGAGGTGACCGCGCCGGCCAAGTCGAAGGCGCCGGTCCGCCGCCCGGTCTCCGGCAACACCAGCCGGCCCACCAGGTAGACCACGAAACCGATCGGGACGTTGACGAACAGCACCCAGCGCCAGGACGCCCACTCGGTGAGCATGCCGCCGCTGATCAGGCCGAGCGCACCGCCGCCGATCGACACCACGGTGTAGAGGCCGATGGCCCGTACCCGCTCCCGGCCCTCCGGGAACATAGTGGTGAGCAGGGCCAGCGAGGACGGCGCGGCGAGCGCACCGCCGACGCCCTGCAGGGCCCGGGCCGCCAGCAGCATCCAGCCGGAACCGGCGAACCCGCCGGCCAGCGAGGCGAGGGTGAAGATCGCGATGCCGGTCTCGAAGGTGATCCGCCGGCCGAGCAGATCGCCGGCTCGGGCGCCGAGCAGCAGCAGGCCGCCGAAGGTCAGGGTGTAGGCGTTGAGCACCCAGGACAGCTGGGCGTCGGAGAAGTGCAGGGCCGCCTTCATGTCGGGCAGCGCGACGTTGACGATGGTGGCGTCGAGCACCACCATCAGCTGGCTGGACAGGATCACCGCCAGCATCAGGGCGGCAGGATTGGGCCGCCGGCGGTCGGGCGCACGGTGCGCGAGAGCGCGCAGACCGGCGGGGGCACGGTCGAGGACTGTGTTGGAGGACATGCTTGGTTTCGGCCCCTCGAGCTTTGAGTAACGGGTAATCTGATAACCGGAAGCTTCCTCCGGAAACAATACGGAGGTTGCCTCCGGTTCTGCAAGTCGATTGCTGATCCCTCACACCGCCCACCGCGAGGAATAATCGAAAGATGCCCGCGAAGTCCGTGTCGTCCCCGGCGCCCGCGCAGCGGCCGGCCACTGACGCAGGGCCGCCGGCCGCCGGCGCCCCGCGGCCGGTCACTGACGCACCCCGGCCGTCCGCCGATGTGCAGCGGCACGCGGGCAAGCGGCCGATGCGCGCCGACGCCCGGCGGAACTACGAGCGGCTGCTCGCCGCCGGCCGGTCGCTGCTCGCCGAGCGGGGCAGCGAGGTCTCGATGGAGGAGATCGCCAAGGCCGCGGACGTGGGCGTCGGCACCCTCTACCGGCACTTCCCGCGCCGGATCGACCTGGTCGAGGCGGTGTATCGGGAGGACGTGGACGGGCTGGTCACCCTGGCCGACCAGCTCGCCGGCACGGCCGAGCCGTGGGACGGCCTGGTGCAGTGGCTGCAGGCGTTCGTCCGCTACGCCCAGTCCAAGCGGGTCTTCCTCACCGAACTGCACGAGGCGTTCGAGAAGAACCCGGGGTTCAAGCTCGACTCCCGGGAGAAGATCGGCGCCGCGTCCGCCACCGTGCTCGTCCGGGCCCAGCAGGCCGGGGTGGCCCGGACCGACATCGACGAGGACGACCTGATGCAACTGGTCGGCGGCATGTGCATGGCCCGGGGTGCGAGCCTGCCGCAGAACGAGCGGCTGCTCGGCCTGGTGCTCGACGGCGTCCGCCGGCCCGGCTGACCGGGCCTCCTAGACTGGGCTGCCATGGCAGGAAAAGCTCGTCCGGTGGTGATAGTCGGCGATCCGGTGCTGCATGCGCCCACCGAGCCGGTGACCGACTTCGACGACGAACTGGGCCGGTTGATCGATGACATGTTCGCCACCATGTACGTCGCCCAGGGGGTCGGGCTGGCCGCCACCCAGGTCGGCGTGCCGAGGTCGGTGTTCGTCTACGACTGCCACGACGCCGACGACGTGCAGCACAAGGGCCACCTGGTCAACCCGCGCATCGTCGCCACCAGCGGCCCGGAGCAGAAGCTCGAGGAGGGCTGCCTGTCGGTGCCGGGGCCGTACGCCACGCTGGGCCGGCCGTACCAGGTCACCGCGGCCGGCCAGGACCGGCTCGGCCAGCCGGTCGAGGTCACCGGCACCGGATTCTTCGCCCGCTGCCTGGTCCATGAGACCGAGCATCTGCAGGGCACGCTCTACATCGACCACCTGAACCGGCGCCGGCGCAGCCGGGTGCTGGCCGAGATCGCGCCGTACCCCTGGAACGGTC
>DASUAC010000533.1:0-3509 GCA_035763985.1 Jatrophihabitans sp.
CTCGGTGACCTGCGGTACCGCCAGCTGCATGGCGCGGCGCAGGGTGTCCACGTCCCGGGAGGCACGCGTCACCAGGTCGCCGTCGTCGGAGCTCTCCACCACGGCCAGCGGAAGGTCGAGCGCGTCGTCGACGAACTTCTCCCGGATCTCGCCCAGCACCGTCGCAGCGAGCCGGCCGGCCGCCCGGAAGGCGACGCGAATGAGGAACGCCTGCAGCAGGATGAATCCGGTGAGCACGACCGCGATGGCCGTGACATGGCCCACCGTCGTGCCGTTCTTCACGTCCTCGACGATGGCGCCCAGCAACCTGGGGCCGACCAGGCCGCTGGCCGCGGCGAGGCCGTACAGCGCCAGCACCCAGGACAGTTCCCGCCGGTGCTGGCGTGCCAGCTGCAGCAGGAAGCGGCGGACCGTGCTGCCGTCGGCGACCGGGAGCGTGCGGACCTTCATTTCCCGACCACCGAGGCGGTGTCCCGGATCGTCAGCTTCCGGTATTCGGGGTAGCTCTCCAGCAGCTCGCTGTGGCGCCCGGTGGCCACCACCCGGCCGACCTCCACGTAGGCGACCAGGTCCGCCTCCTGCAGCAGCAGCGGGCTGACCGTGAACACCACGGTGCTGCGGCCGTCCGAGAGCGAGTGGTGGAAGCCGGCCAGGTTCGCTGCCATGGTGTGCTCGGTGTAGGCATCGACGGCATTGGTCGGCTCGACCAGCACCGTGAACCTGGCGTCGGCCAGAATCGCCCGGGCGAATCTCAGCCGTTGCAGCTGGCCGCCCGAGAAGGTCCGGCCGCGACCGGTCATCCGAGTGTCGAGACCGTCCGGAAGGACGTCGATGATGTCGGTGGCACAGGCGAGCTGCAGGGCGGCCGCGAGCTGCTCCGGACCGGCCGTTCCGGACGGTGCGATCTCGTGGCGGACCGTCCCGGCGAAGAAGCGGTCGCTGTTGCGCGCCAGCAGGACACGTGACCGGACGGCCGAGATCGGCAGCGAGGACAAGGGTGAACCGTCCAGCGCGACGTCCCCGGCGTCCCCGCCGTCCTCGAAACGGGTCAGCCGCCGGGCCAGCACCTCGGCATCGGCGGATTGCGCGCAGGCCACTGCCAACAACGTCGCCGGTGGGACGTCCAGCCCCGACGCCGGATCCACCAGGTGCGCGGCCGGCGAGGTGGCCGGAGCCAGCTCGGCCCCATCCCGGTCCGGCACCTCGATGTTCAGCAACGTCGTGACCCGGCGGGCGGAGACCAGCGCCCGGGTCACCTGATTCGCGCCGACCATGATGTCGTTGAGCGGCAGGGTGAGGAACACGGCGAACCCGTAGAACGCCACCATCTGGCCGATGGTCACGTGCTGGTCGAGCGCGAAACGTGCCGCGGTGTAGGTGACGATCGCGGTGATCAGGCCGGGCATCAGGACCCGTGCCGCGTCGAGGTCTGCCTCGGCGCGCGCCACCTCGGTGTCCGCGAGCCGCAACTGCGCCGAATCCGAATGGAAGGCCGCGGCGAACGGCCGTTCGCCACCCACCCCCCGCAGCACCCGCAGGCCCGAGGCGATGTCGACGGCGCGTCCCGCCAGCCGGGCCTGCTGGGACCGGTACTCGTCCTGGTTGCGGTGCAGCGGGCGCAGCAGCAGCCCACTGAGCCCGATGATGGCCGGAACGGTCACCAGCACCAGGAGCCCGAGCGGAGCCGAGATCGTAATCATGATCACGGTGACCGCTATGACGGCCACCACCGAGCCCAGCACCCGGCCGACATGCAGCAGGCCGCTGCCGATGGTGGTGACGTCCGAGGTGCAGGTCGCGGTCAGGTCGCCGACGTCCTGCCGGCGCGACAGCGAAGCACCGAGCGCCGTGACGTGCCGGGTGACCAGCTGCACGGTCAGGGCACCCGACACCGTACGGGTGATGACCGAATGCCGGTAGAACGCGATCCCGCACACCGCTCGCACCACGCCCAGCAGCAGGATGACCAGGGACCACCGGACCAAAGCGCCACTGTCGTGGCCGGTGATGCCGAGGTCCACCGCCTTGCCGATCGCGACCGGGATGAACACCTGGCTGACGTTCCAGATCCCGGACGTCACCATCCCCCACAGCGTGCTGGCCTTCTGCTTCATGACCAGCGCGAGGAGGTATCTCGCTGCCGAGGAATGATCAAGGCCCTCTGGGCCGAGCGCGGGGATTGCCTGCATGATCGGGAACTGAACCTTTCGGCGTGATTCCGGCGTCTGACCAGACTATCGCCCGGCACCTACCAGGTTGCGAGGTCAGCCGCGGTCGGCGGCCGCCGCATCATGCCGAGCGCCCCGACAGCCACCCGCGGCGCCGCGCGGGCTCACGTGGCGCGGGCTCACGCGGCGGCGTGGGCGGTGGCCGACCTCGCCCGGCCGGAGGGCGGCAGCGACCGGTAGATCTGGCCCATGCCGCCGAGCACCCCGCTCAGCCGGGGCAGCGAGGCATAGGCCGGGTCGCTCGCCAGGATCGCGTCCACCTCGCGCAGCCGCCACATCGGCGTCCTGGGGAACAGGTGGTGGGCCAGGTGGAAACCTTCGCCGTCGGCCTCGCCGAACAGGAAGCGGGTCAGGAACCCGTACTCCCGGTTCCACGACATGTAGAGGTCGATGCGCGGCGCGTTCTCGATGAGCGGGAAGTGCTCCATCAGCTCGGCGACGGCTCCGATCCAGACCTGGGTGGTGACCAGCGGCACGAACCACAGCAGGATCAGCCAGAGCCACCAGCCACCGGCTATCGCCCACGCCAGCACACCGGCGAGCACCGCGATGCGCAGCGCGCGCTCGAGCAGGGCCTCGTCCTTGGACAGGATCCGGTGACGCAGCAGGTAGAGGATGTAGGAGGCGGTGGAACGCGGCCCGACCACCTTGCGCAGGTAGCGGTTCAGCGCCGCACGTCCCAGGTTGTCACCGCACAGGCCGTTGTCCCGGTACTGGCGATAGTCCGGATCGCGCTCCGGATCACCCAGCCGGCCGTGGTGCTCGCCCAGGTGCGAGGCGCGGTAGGCGGTGAAGCTCTGCAGCACCGGGTACCCGCCGAACACCGCACCGAGGACGCTGCCGGTGCGGTGGTGGGCCATGAACGCGCGGTGGGTGGCCATGTGCAGCACGCCCGCCACCGCCCGCTGCCGGCCGCCGATGAAGAAGACCGCGAGCAGATAGACCGGAATCGTGGCCCAGAGCGGGCAGTTGTCGGCGGTGAGCACCGCCGCGGCGCACCAGAACGCTATCCAGAACCAGTGCTGGGCGAGCTCGACCGGCCCGTGCCAGTTGTCCAGGCGGGACGCGACGCGTACCGCATCGAGTATCTCGGGCGCGAACCGATGCCGGGCCCCGCGACCGCCCGCCTGAGTTTCGGCAACAGTTTGCGACATAGCATCACCCTCATACCAAACGCCGGAGGTCATGTCAAAGAGTCCGGCAACGGACCGGCAACCCCGGTGTGGGCCAGTTGGGCCTCCGGCACGGCCGACTCCGGCGTGGACAGCTCCGGCGTGGGCA
>DASUAC010000534.1:0-3859 GCA_035763985.1 Jatrophihabitans sp.
GGACTCGGCTACCGGGTGTTCGAGATCTGCCCCGTCCAACCGGGCAATCTCCGGCCACTCCCGGTCGATGCAGCGGCAGGGCCGGTCGGTCGCGGGCAGCTTCTCCGACGTCGCGGAGTCGGTGACGACCAGCAGCACCGACGCGTCCATGATCAGGAACGACAGCCGTTGGGCCGGTAGCTCGGGATCCAGCGGCAGACAGCCGCAGCCGGCCTTCATGATGCCGAGGATCACCGCCACCCGGCGCGGGCTCGGCGGCAGGCTCACGCCGATCAACCCGCCGGTTCGCACGCCGATCCGCCGCAACCATCGGGCGATCCGGTTCGCGGTGGCATTGAGTGCGGCGTAGGTCATCGTCTCGGCGCCCAGCTGGACGGCGATCCGGTCGGGGCCGAGGGCCACCTGACGTTCGAACCGCTCGTGCAGGCAGCCGGCCGGCAGGGCCAGCTCGGTGGCGTTGCACGCGATCAGCTCGTCCTGCAGTTCGGTGGGGGTGAGGATGGTGAGATCGGTCAGGTGTTGGTGGGGGTCGGCCAGCGCGTGGCTGAGTGCGGTTTGCCAGTGCCGGACGAGTCGGTGGATCCGGTCGGCGTCGAACAGTTCCACCGAGTATTCGACCGACACCGCCAGGCTGTCGTCGGCCTGCGGGGTGACCTGCAGGCTGAGGTCGAACCGGGACCGCTCGGCCTCCAGCAGGACGTCCTCGACCTCCAGCCCGGCGAGGTCCATCCGGTGGGCACCGGTCAGCTCCTGCGGAAACAGGCTGAGGCTGACCTGGAAGAGCGGGTTGCGGCCGGGGATGCGGGGCGGGCGCAGGGCCTCGACGACGGCGCTGAACGGAATGTCCTGGTAGTCCAAGGCGTCGAGCACGGTGTCGCTGCAGCGGCCGACCAGTTCGGCGAAGCTGGGGTCGCCGGCGGTGCTCGTCCGCAACACCACGCTGTTGACGAAATAACCCAGCATCGGCCTGAGCGCGGGCTCGATACGTCCGGACAGCACCGAGCCGACCGCCAGATCGTCCTGGCCGGTGTAGCGGTTCAGTACCACCACGAACCCGGCCAACAACACCGACAACAACGGAACATGCAGCTCCGTGGCCAGGCTGGTCAGGCCGGTGCCGATCTCGGCCGGGAACCGCTCGGTGATCATCGCCCCGGCGCCGGTGGGTTGGGCCGGCCGCGGCCGGTCGGTGGGCAGTTGCAGTTCGGTGAGCCCGGTCAGCTGCCGCCGCCAGTAGTCGAGTCCCGCGGCCAGCTGGTCGGCGCCGTGCCGGCGTTGCCACACGGCATAGTCAGCCGGCTGCACCGACAGCGGCTCAAGCTCAAGCTCCCGCCCGGCCCGCACGGCGGCATAACCGCGCTCCAACTCACCGGCCAGGATCGCCACCGACCAGCCATCGGCGGCGATGTGATGCACCGTCACGACCAAGACGTGATCCTGCTCGGCCAACCGGCCCAACCACCACCGCAGCGGCCACTGCCGCTCGAACACGAAGGGCCGCCGCACCTCCTCGGCCACCAACCGCTGCCAACCAGCCGCCGGCAGCTCCACCACCGGTAGGTCCACACCGGCCGGCGCCGGATCGATCACCTGATACCCGACCCCAGCCACCTGCTCGAACCGAGTACGCACCCCCTCATGCCGGACGACCAACAACCGCAACGACTCCCGCAACGCCGCTACATCCAACGCACCGTGCAGCCGCACCCCCAGCACCAGGTGATATGTCGTAGACTCGCGGTCCGATTGGTACAGGAACCACAGCCCTTCCTGCTGCCACGACAACGGCAACCGGCCGCCTCGATCGGCCGGCGCCAGATCAGCCGTACGGGAAACGGGATTCTCGATCGGCTCAGCATCGGCCAGCGCGTCGATCGCCTCGGCCAGTTCGGCCAGCACCGGGCGCAGGAACAACTCCCGCAACTGCAGATCCACCGCGAAGCCGTCCCGGATCCGGGACAGCAGCTGCATCGCGAGCAGCGAACTGCCGCCGAGCAGGAAGAAGTTGTCCTGCGGCTGCAGCGTGTCCTCAACGTCCAGCACCTGGGCCCAGATGCCGGCCAGCCGGCGCTGGGTCGCGGTGGCCAGCTCGGTCCGGGTGGTGGCGGATTGCTCGGTGGTGGTGGGAAGTCCGGTCGCGGTGGTGTAGCCGGTATGGAGTTGCTCGGCCGGGTCCAAGACCGCGATGTCGCTGAGGTGCTGCTCCGGGTTGCCGGCCACCTGGCCGAGGACGCGGCCGAAGTGCCCGAGAAGCTGGTGGATTCGGTCCGGGTCGAACAGCTCGGTGGAGTACTCGGCGAGTAGCGCGAAGCTGTCGTCGGGCTGCGGCGTGACGTGCAGGGTCAGGTCGAAGCGGGCCTGGTTGAAGGTGAACGGCACGCCCTCGACCTGCAGGCCGGACAGGGCGGGTTCGCCTTGCGCCGCCGCCGGCTGCAGATTGAGGCAGGTCTGGAACAGCGGGTTGCGGCCGGGGACCCGGGGCGGGCGCAGGGCGTCGACGATGGCGGTGAACGGAATGTCCTGGAATTCCAGGGCATCGAGCACGGTATCGCTGCAGCGGTCGACCAGGTCGGTGAAGCTGGGGTCGCCGGCGGCGCTGGTGCGCAACACCACGCTGTTGACGAAGTAGCCCACCATGGGCCGGAGTTCGGCCTGGATCCGGCCGGAGAAGATCGACCCGACCGCCAGGTCGTCCTGGCCGGTGTAGCGGTTGAGCACCACCAGGAAGCCGGCCAGCAACACCGACAGCAACGGCACATGCAGCTCGGCGGCCAGCTGGCTCAGCCCGGCGCCGACCTCGGCCGGGACGTGTCCGGTGACGAGTTCGCCGGCGCCGGTGGGCCGGGCCGGCCGTGGCCGATCGGTGGGCAGTTCCAACTCGGCGAGCCCGGCCAGCTGCTCCTGCCAGTAGTCCAGCCCGGCGGCCAACTGCTCGGCGCCGTCCCGGCGTTGCCAGGCCGCGTGGTCGGCCGGCTGCCGGGGAAGGCTGGCCGGCTCCAGCTCGGGCCGCTGCCCGGCACGGACAGCGGAATAGCACTGTGCCAGCTCATCGGTCAGGATGCCTGCCGACCAGCCGTCGGCCGCGATGTGGTGCAGGGTCAGCACCAGCACGTGGTCCTGGTCGGTGAACCGGCCCAGCCAGCAGCGCATCGGCCATTGCCGATCCAGCACGAACGGCCGTGCCTCCTCCGCGGCCATCAGCTGCTGCCAGCCGGTGGCCGGCAGGTCGACGACCAGCAGGTCGACCTCGGCCGGCGGCGCATCGATCAGCTGGTAGCCGACGCCGTCCACCTGCTCGAACCGGGTACGCAATCCCTCGTGCCGAGCCACCAGCAACCGCAGCGATTCCCGCAACGCGGCCAGATCCAACTCACCTCGCAACCGCAGCCGCAGCGCCAGGTGATACGTCATCGACTCCGGATCCAGCTGGTAGAGGAACCACAATCCCTCCTGCTGCCACGACAACGGCCACCGGCCCTCCCGGCCCTCCGCGGCCGAGTGCGGCCGGTCCGCGGCGGAGTGCGCCCGGTCCGCGGCCGGCGCGGCCGCCTCGTCGATGGCCGCGGCCTGGTCGGCCAGCACCGGGTGCGAGAGCAGTTGCCGCAGCTGCAGATCCACCGCGAAGCCGTCCCGGATCCGGGACAGCAACCGCACCGTCGACAGCGAATTGCCGCCGAGCAGAAAGAAGTCGTCGTCCGGTCGCAGCGAAGCGTCGATGCCCAGCACCTGGGCCCAGATGCCGGCCAGCCGGCGCTGGGTCGCGGTGGACAGCTCGGCCGGAGCCGCCGCGGCGGCCGGCTGGAGCGCGGCCCGATCGAGTTTGCCGCTGCTGGTAAGGGGTAACTCCGGCAGGACGGTG
>DASUAC010000535.1:0-3848 GCA_035763985.1 Jatrophihabitans sp.
CGCGAGGGTGGCCCGGGTCCCGGCGTCCAGTGGCGCCGGGTGCAGCAGCACGCCCGGATCCCGGCGCAGGTCGGCCAGCGCACCGCGCGGCAGCCGGCCCGGACCGGGCAACGGCAGGCCGGGGGTGCGCCGGACCGCCACCGCCACCACCTGCTGCGGCACCGGCCAGCTGCCCAGGGCGGCCAGCTGGCCGAGCAGCCAGGCCGGATGCCGGTCCGGGCTGAGGATGATCTCCAGCAGCCGGGTCTGCCACTGGCCGTTCGGCTCGGCGGCCCGCCGGTAGCCCCGCACCGACTCCTCGGACAGTGAGTCGAGATAGTCGAGCAGCGCGGCGAGCCACTCGCCGAGCATGCCGGCCGGCAGCCGGAGTTCAGTGGCCGCCGCCCGCAGCCGGCGCCAGAGGATCGAGGTGGCGAGCTGGTAGCCGCCGCGCAGCGCATCGAGGCTGCGTCCGGACCGCGCCTGGAGCAGGCCGAGCCGGCGGAACCGGTCGTACACCGGCTTGGCCGGCACGCCCGGGTCGGCCAGCTGCCGGACGAACAGGTCCACCGCCTGAGCCACCGAGCGGCGCAGTACGGCCGAGTGGCCGAGGCGCAGCGGCCCGGCGAGCGCGTCGGCCAGCTGCTCGACCAGCCCGTCCCGCTCGAAGCTCAGCCGGACGGCGAGCATGCCGAGTGCGTCGGCACTTTCGCCATGCCGAACCAGGCTCACCGTGCCCCCCGCCTGCCCCCGCCGCAACCTGCCCGGCTCACCAGAGCGCGTCCTCGGCCCGGCCGGTGGCCGGCCGCGAGGCGCGCTGAAGGCGCATCGGACAGTCCGTGTTGCATGGGCCCGCTCGGGACGAACGGATCGGCAGACACGCCTTAGTGCACATTGCACAACAAGTCGCCTATGGGCAATAGGCGATATGTCGTGCGTTGCCGAGCAATACGGGGACGGGAGCCGGCGGGCGGAACTCCGACCGGCTACTGCGCGCTGAGCAGCCGCAGCCGCGGGGTACCCTCGCGGGCGTGCTGGGCCAGCCACTGGGACAGCTGCTGGTGGGCCATCGGCCGGGCGATGAAGTAGCCCTGTGCCACGTCACAGCCCATGTCCCGCAGCTGGTTCAGGGTGACCTGGTCCTCGATGCCCTCGGCCACGATGCGCAGGCCGAGCGCGTCGCCGAGGCCGATGATGGTCGAGATCAGCGCGCGGGTGCTGACCGGATCCTCGCCGCCCAGGCCGGTCACGAACGAGCGGTCGATCTTGACCTCGGAGACCGGCAGCCGCTGCAGGTAGGACAGGCTGGAGTAACCGGTGCCGAAGTCGTCCAGGGACAGGCAGACGCCGAGTTCGCGCAGCCGGTGCAGCACCGGCAGGGTCTGCTCCGGGTCCCCCATCACGCTGCTCTCGGTGATCTCCAGCACCAACTGGTCCGGCGGGGTGCCGGTCTTGGCCAGCACCGCGGCGATCCGGTTCGGCAGCTCGGAGTCGCTGACGTTGCGCGCCGAGAGGTTCACCGCCACGCACAGCGGCTTGGCGCCGACGGTCGCGTCCCGGCACTGGGTGAGCGCCAGGTCCAGCACCAGTGGGGTCAGCTGCTCGATCAGGCCGGTGGATTCGGCCAGCGGGATGAACCGGTCCGGCGAGATCACTCCCAGCGTCGGATGGTTCCAGCGGACCAGCGCCTCCACGCCCTCGATCGAGCCGGTATGCAGATCCAGCTTCGGCTGGTAATGCATGATCAGCTGTTCCGGATTGGTGGTCAGCGCCGCCCGCAGGTCGGCCAGCAGTGCCAGCCGCTCGATCCGGCCCTGGTCCATGTGCGCGCCGTAGGCGGCCAGCCGCTGGCCGTTGCCCTTGGCCTCGTACATGGCGGTGTCGGCCTGCCGGACCAGATCGGCCTTGCCGTCGCAGTCGCTGACCGCGATGCCGATGCTGCAGTCGGCCGACAGGGTCGCCTCGGCGAACCGGATCGGCTCGGCCAGCACCCGGTGCAGCTCACCGGCCAGCTCGGTCAGTTGCTCCAGGCCGCCGGACAGCCGGGGCATCAGCACGCCGAACTCGTCCGCGCCCAGCCGGGCCACCGCGGCCTCCGGCGGCACCGAGGAGACCAGCCGGTCCGCGACCACCCGCAGCAACCGGTCGCCGGCCTCGTGCCCTAGCACGTCGTTGACCTCCTTGAACCGGTCCAGGTCGAGCAGCAGCACCCCCGTCACCGATTCCGCGCACTGCACCTCGTCCACCAGGTGCACCAGGTGGCTGCGGTTGACCAATCCGGTCAGCGAGTCGTGGGTGGCCTCGTACCCCAGCCGCTCCACCAGCCGGGTGCTGCGTACCGCGACCCCGAAGTGCCCGGTCAGCGTCTGCAGCAGGGTGAGATCCTCCTCGGTGAAGGTGGCCGTCTCGCCCAGCCGGTCGGTGACCGTGAGGGTGCCGGTCGCGCCGGTCGATTCCGGCAACGGCACCACCAGGGCGTCGCGGACGTCGCGGTCAAGCAGCCAGCGCTTCAGCGCCCGGTCCTTGGTGGACCGCGGCGCCAGCGTCGGCTCCTGCTGGGCCAGCGCACGCACCAGCACCCAGTCGGAGTGGTCGACCCGGGCCTCGCCAACCCGCAGCTGCTCGTCCTCGCTGATCGTCAGCAGCAGCGCGCCGCCGGGGTTGCCGTCCGGCTCGGCGAACAGCCGGTCCTCCGACTCGGCGATCATCACCTGCACGGTCGCCGCGCGGAGCAGGCTGCGGATCCGGGACAGCAGCTGCTCGGCCAGCGACATCAGCGACTCGGCACCGACACCGCCGGCCACGAACTCGTGCATCAGGGTCAGCGCCTGGTGCCGGCGCCGGGTAGAGGCGTAGCTGCGGTAGATGGCGGTGCCGAGCACGATCAGCATCAGCACCAGCAACGCGCCGATCACGCCGTCGGCCATCAGCAGCAGCACGATGGTGGCGAACGCGGTCTGCACCATGCTCAGCAGGCCGGAGGTGATCAGCACCTCGCTGATCTCGCGGATCCCGAGCGGCTCGTTGTGCAGCCGGATCAGCATCAGCACCAGCAGGCTCATGAACTGGTCGACCAGCAGCACCAGCAGCATCACGGTGGCCATGGACCACAGGTTCAGCCGGTCGCGGGGGCCGAGCAGCGCCCACAGCAGGCAGCTGTCCACCGCCGCCTCGAAGCCGTACGCCGCGATGTTGTAGCACGACTTGACCGGCCCAATCCGCTGGTAGATGAACGCGATCACGGTGCCGGCCAGCCGGGTCACGATCAGCAGGTGGGACGGCAGCAGCAACGCGCCGAGCACCAGCGGCACGCTGGCCAAGGTGATCGAATGGCCCTGCCGCCGGAACTCGACGTTCATCAGGAACAGCTCGGCGACCAGGAACATCCCCACCAGCAGCGGCGAGACCAGGGCCAGCGGCACGTTCAGGGTGAGGATGGCCGGCGTCGGGTCACCGAAGGCGAGCCCGGTGGCTCCCACCGCCAAGGTGCCGCTGAGTGCCAGCGTCCATTGGCTGGCGGAGAGATTGACCGCCATACGCTAATCCCACTCGGAATCGGACCAGCGCGCGGCCGACCAGCGGGCCGCCGACCAGCGGGCCGCGTCCCAGTTCGCATCGCTCCAGCGGGCCGCCGACCAGCGGGCAGCCGACCAGCGCGCGGCCAGCAGGCCGTCGCCCGGCAACCAGCCGTCGCCGGTCCACACCACGCCCAGCCAGCGGCCGCCGGACCAGGAGGTCAGGGTGGACGCCTGCGCCCACCAGGTCTGGGCGTCCCAGGGGTTGCCCTGCACGTCCACCTCGCCGGTCAGCGGCACGCCGTCCGGATCCACCAGGTCCGCACCACCACGGGCCGCCTCCAGCGAGCCCTG
>DASUAC010000536.1:0-7423 GCA_035763985.1 Jatrophihabitans sp.
CAGGGCGTACTCGACCGCGAAGGTCAGCGACAGGGCACCGCGCGGATACCGCAGCGCCGGTTGGCCGTCGCCCCGCCACCACCGGCGCAGCGGCAAGTCCGCCGCCTCGAACAGGTCCAGGCACTCGTCGAAGGCCTTGGCGTAGGCCGGCGAGCTGTCGTACAGGTCCTGCGCCAGGCCGGCCTGCTGCGCACCCTGGCCCGGGAAGAGGAAAGCGATCCGGCTGTGCCGCCGCGTGGAGTTACTCATACCTGACCTCGGATCTCGTTGCGTCGTAGGGGTTTCGCGGCCTCTTGAGCACCACTGCCGGGCCAGCGCCGAGCGGCAATGCGCTGCGAACGCCGGTCATCCGGTGGAGTGATCACAGTCGCTGCCAGTCCTGATCCGGGTCGGCCATCGCCGCCGCCAGGAGCCGGCAGAACTCCGAGACCCAGCCGGCCACGGTGGCCTCCTCGAAGACCTCGGGGCTGTACTGCAGGCCGCCGCCCACGTCGCCGGACGGGGACATGCCCATGTTCCAGCAGGCGCCACTCGGCAACTTCTCACTGACCCGGCTGCGCTTGCGGATGACCGAGGCGCTCTCACCGATCTCGTACGGCTCGCCGGTGGCACCGGTCAGCGAAGCGTCCCAGTAGCCGAAGACCACGTAGGAGTTGGACGGATCCGCCAGCGGTTCGCCGACCTCCGGCATCGCCTCCAGCAACTGCCAGTGCGGCACCTCGTTCTCGTACGCCTCCAGGCAGGTGGTCCGCGTGGCGCGGATGACCTCGCGGAAGCTGCGGCAGCCGGAGAGGTCGGTCCGCATGGTGGGGAAGTTCAGGAACAACCCCACGGTGTTCTTGAACCGCGGCTCGCCACGGCCGTGGACCATGGTGCTGACGGCCGGGTCGAGGGTGCCGCTGATCCGGTGCGCGAGGAGGTTGAACACCGCCAGCATGAGCATGAAACCGGAACACCGCTGGGCCTTGATGAACTGCCTGATCGCCGCGGCCACCTCACCGTCGACGGTGAAGGGATGCCGGACGTGCGGCGCGGTGTGTACGCGCGGGATCGGGTGATCGGTGGGCAGCGTGAAGAGCCGGGCATCCTTGAGCTTGCGCTGCCAATACGCCATCTTCGCTGCCATGCCGGGTTCGGCGATCGTGGCCAGTTGCCAACGCGCGTAGTCCTGGTACGGCGGCGCGTCCGGCAGGTTGAGCGGACGTTCACCGGTCCTGGCCGCGTAGCACTCGACTAGATCGCGCACCAGCAGGTTCATCGACCAGCCGTCGCAGGCGGAGTGGTGGCAGACCAGGCTCAGCACCGAGTCGCGGTCGTCGAAGCGGGCCAAGCCGGCCCGCAGCAAGGGCAACTCCCCGATCTCGACACTGCTCTCCTCGGCCTCGACCAGTTGCTCCTCGGCCACCCGCTGCCGGGCCTCGGGCGGGGTCGGCGGTAACTCGCGGACGGTCAGCCGCACCGGCGCCGGCGGATGTATCCGCTGGTAGGGCGGCTGGCCGTCGCGGACCACGACGGTGCGCAGCATCTCGTGCCGTGCCACCACATCGTCCAGCGCGGCCTGTAACGCCGTCTGGTCGATCCGTCCGGTGATCCGCAGCGCGCGGCAGATGATGAATCGCGGACTGAACGCATCCGACAGCTCGGGGGTGCACCAGAACAACTGCTGCCGCGAGACTGGTGGGTGCACTTCGGTGACCGTCATGCCTGGTACTCCGCTTCGGGATTGGTTCGCTGTGTCAAGGTCAATTCCGGGCAAGGCAGGTCAGGTGGTCTCGTGGCCCAGCACCGGCTGCCTGCCGTGCGCCGTGGCGCGGTCCAGTGCGCGGGCGAAGGACCGCAGCTCGGTCACGAAGGTCTCCGGCACCTCCATGGCGGGGTAGTGACCGCCCACCTCGTACTCGGTCCACCGCACGATGTTGCTGAAGCGGTGCTCGGCGACCTGCCGGACCGGCAGGGTGACGTCGTCGGCGAAGCAGGCGACCCCGAGCGGCACCGGCAGCGGCGGCGGCAGCACCGGCGGTGGGGCACCCAGCGGCAGCTCGTCGGCGTTCTCGAAGTACAGCTGCGCCGAGGATCCGGCGGTGCCGGTCAGCCAGTAGATCGTCACGGCGGTCAGCAGCTGATCCCTGCTGACCGTGTCGCCGGCGGTCCAATCCCAGTACTTCTCAGCCATCCAGGCCAGCAGGCCGGCCGGTGAATCGGCCAAGCCGTAGGCCAGGGTCTGCGGCCGGGTGGACTGCAGCCGCATGTAGCCCGCTCGTCCCTGATCCTCGAACTCCGCCACCTTGGCCAGCCGCGCCAGGTCCCGCTCGCCCAGGCCGGCCAACTCGTTCGGGTCGCTCGAGTGCGGGGCGTACAGGAAGCTGACGTGCGCACCGGTCACGCGTTCGGGATCCATCGCGGCTGCCACCATCGAGATCCAGGCGCCGAGATCACCGCCGTGCGCGATGCACCGGTCGTAGCCGAGCCGCCGCATCAGCTCCAGCCAGGCCTGGGCGATCCTGGCCATGTTCCAGCCCGGCTCCGGCGCCGGCCCGGAGAACCCGAACCCGGGGGGTGCCGGAATGACCAAGTGGAAGGCATCGCTCGGGTCGCCACCGTGGCTGCGCGGGTCGACCAGTGGCTCGATGACGTCGAGGTATTCGGCAACCGAGCCGGGCCAGCCATGGGTCATGAGGAGCGGCCGGGCATCCGGTTCGGGAGAGCGCACATGCAGGAAGTGCACGGTGGCGCCGTCGATCTCCGTGATGAACTGTGGAAACCGGTTCAGCCGCTCCTCCGCGGCTCGCCAGTCATAGCTCGTCCGCCAGTAGTGAACGAGATCCTTCATGTAGTCCAGGGGTGTTCCCCGTTGCCAGCCGACGCCCGGCAGCTCCGACGGCCAGCGGACCCGATCGAGCCGGTGGTTGAGGTCGTCCAGGTCACCCTGTGGGACGGAGATCCGGAAGGGACGCATGTGAGGCTCCCGATGGCTTGTCGTGGCAGCGAAGCGTGGTCGGACGGCAACTTCGCTCGGTGCGCGCATGGCGGCTTGGTGATTCTGTCCGTGCCGGCTGCCGCTCGGCATCTCACGGCGTGCCATGTCGAAACCCGTTGGCCTGGCGGGCACGATGGCCCGGAGCTCACCGGAGCGCGGATGCCCCGGCAATCCCGGAGAAGGCCGGTCCCGCCCGGCGGTTTAGCGTGGGTGCCGGGCGAGGCCGGACGCCGGCCGGGTCAGCCCCGGGCGAAGCCGGACGCCGGCCGGGTCAGCCCCGGCCGGCGGTGTCCCGCATCGCGAACTCTTGCTGGAGGCCGTCGCATGAACGACACCGGGTGACCCTGCCGAGCCGGCCCGGCCCGCCCGACGGCTGGATCTCCTGTCCGGGTGGGCCTATTCTTCGCCGGCTTCGCGGCGGGCGCGAGCACGGCGCTTGCCTTCGTGCATCGCCTGCACCCGGGCGATCGGGATGGTCCGGCCGTGCTCGATCAGTTCGGCCGGCAGTTCCTGCGGCGCTGGCATCAGCTCGTCCCAGGACGGATGCGAGGCCAGCAAGCCGGCAGCGGTGTGCACCGTGAAGTCCCCCGGCAGCACAGCCTCCAGTTCGTCCCAGGGCAGCGGGAAGGACACCGGCAGGCCCGGCCGCAACCGCGGGCTGTAGGCCGCGGCCACCGAGGCGCCGCCGGCCCGGGTCGAGTCCAGGAACACCTTGCCGTGCCGTTCGTCCAGGACGAACGCGGTGGTGGCCAGTTCCGGATCCAGCCGCTCGGCCCGTACCGCCAGCGCGCGGGTGGCGGCGGCCACCTCCTCGGTCGACCCCGACAGCACCGGGACGAACACGTGCACGCCCTTGGAGCCGCTGGTCTTGACCGCGCCGGCCAGGCCGAGGTCGGCCAGCGCCTGGTGTACCAGCAAGGCGGCCCCCACCGCGAGTGCGAACGGACCACCCGCCGGCGGGTCGATGTCCAGGATCAGGTGGGTCGGCCGGTTGGGCTGATCGATCCGGTACAGCGTCGGGTGGTATTCCACCGCCCGCTGGTTGGCGAACCAGAGCAGCGTGCGCAGCTCGTTGCAGAGCGCGTAGCGGATCTCGCGCCGGGACCGCTCGGCCCAGACGGTGACCGTGGGCAGCCAATCCGGCGTGTACTTCGGCACGTTCTTCTGCATGAACGGTGGCTGGCCGGGGCGTACCCGGATCACTGAGAGCGGCCGGTCGGCGAGCGCCGGCAGCATCCGATCGGCCACCGCGGTCAGGTAGTCCACCAGATCCCGTTTGGTCGCCCCGGCGTCGTCGGACAGCGGCTGATCCAGATGGCTCAGCTCGACGCCCTCGCGTACCTCGTCCGCGCCCATCGGCCCGTACCCGCTCCCGCATCAGTTGGTGGCTCGGCAGACTCCGGCCAGCATATCGAGCAGCTGGTCAGCGGGACCGCGAACGGGACAGCAGAGCTTTCCGGCCGCCGTCGTGGTAAAGCCGCCGTCGTGGTAAAGAGGGATAGGGCCGGCGTGACAGGCCGAGCCCGGCGGCATGGCGAGACCGTCCAGCGCCGGCACCGGACCTTTCGAGGAGGACCTGTGGCTGTCAAGAACGAGAAGCAGTACGAAGCGCTCAAGGACAAGGGCATGTCCAAGGAACGGGCGGCCAAGATCGCCAACTCGCCCAACGCCTCCAGCAACGGCGGCAAGAAGAGCGGATCCGGCGGCAACTCCAGCCAGGGCGGGACCACCGCGCAGAAGAAGAAGGCGGGCAGCAAGGGCGGCAAGGCGACCGCACGCAAGTCCTGAGCGCCGGAATCTCGGTTGCGGAGCTGACCTCGGATCGTCTAGACCCGGACGCATGAAGGACTACCGGCCGCAGGACAGCTTCGACCAGGCCGCGGCAGACATCTACGACCGGGACCTCCGCGGCGATGAGCAGGCCGCCACCGAGTTCCTGGCGGAGCTGGCCGGCGCCGGTCCAGCGCTGGAGCTTGCCGTCGGCACCGGACGGATCGCGATACCGCTGGCCGCCACCGGGGTTCGGCTGGCCGGCATCGACTTCTCCGAGCCGATGCTGGCCAAACTGCGGGCCAAGCCGGGCGGCGAACGGATCGAGGTCACAGTCGGGGACTTCGCCGAGGTTGCGGTCGAGGGCAGTTTCCGGTTGATCTACCTGGTGTTCAACACCCTGTTCAACCTGCTCGGCCAGGACGACCAGGTTCGCTGCTTCCGCAACGTTGCCCGGCACCTGACCGCCGACGGTGTCTTCGTGGTCGAGGCGTTCACGCCCGGCTACCTCTACCGGCTGCGGGAGCACCAGTACGTCGACGCCGAGGACGTGCAGGGCCGCCGGATCACCCTCGACGTCGGCCGGCACGATCCGGTCAGCCAGACGCTGACCGAATCGCATGTGGTGCTGACGCCGGAACACGGCGTGCGGCTCTACCCGATCGTCACCCGCTACGCGTGGCCGAGCGAACTCGACCTGATGGCCCGGATCGCCGGACTGCGACTGCGGGAGCGGTGGGGAGACTGGCGGCGCGGAGAGTTCACCGCCGACAGCCGGCTGCACGTCTCGGTCTACGAACGCGACGAGCCTACGGAGTAACCCCGGCGGCATGGTCCTCGTTGGACACAACGTCCGCGAAGGGGGCTGGAATGTCGTTCGTCCGCACGGGATCGGTCTTCGGCAAGGTTTCGTCCGGCAAGGTTTCGTCCGGCACGGTTTCGTCCGGCACGGCGGCCCTGGCCGGCGTCCTGGCCGGACTGCTCGTCGCCACGCTGGCCGTGCCGGCGCCGGCCCGCGCCGCCGCGTCCTACACCAGCCAGACGCTGCACTTCCGGGTCACGGTCGGCCCGGACCGCAGTCAGGTCTGCGACATCGTCGGCCTGCTGTTCACCCCCACCACCGCGTCGGCTGCCAACCCGGTGCCGGCCATCCTGACCACCAACGGCTTCGGCGGTTCCGACTCCGACCAGGTGCCGTTCGCCGAGCAGGAGGCCGCCCAGGGCTATGTGGTGCTCAGCTACTCCGGCCTGGGCTTCGGCGGTTCCGGCTGCAAGATCACCCTGGACGACCCGGACTACGACGGGATCGCGGCCAGCCAGTTGGTCAGTTACCTCGGCGGTGCGCCCGGCATCGCGTTCACCGACGCCCAGCACACCGCTCCGGCGCCGGTCCTGGACGTGGTCACCCACGACGCCACCGACCACGCCGGCCAGGCCCAGCCGTACGACCCCCGGGTCGGTATGTGGGGCGGCAGCTACGGCGGCCAGATCCAGTTCGCGGCCGCCTCGGTGGATCCGCGGATCGACGCGCTGAACCCGCAGATCACCTGGAACGACCTGTCCTACTCGCTGGATCCGAACAACACCGACCAGACCGCCGGGGTCAGCACCGGCACCCCGGGCACCACCAAGTCCACCTGGGCCGCCGCGTTCTCCGCCGAGGGCATCTTCGACGGCGTCGAGTACGCGAGCAACGACCCGTCCCGGCTGATCGGCTGCCCGAACTTCGCCGACTTCGTCTGCCCGGCGCTGGTCACCGGTGGTTCCACCGGGTACCTGCAGCCGGCCGACACCGCCCGGCTGCGGCATGCCTCGGTCTCCAGCTATCTCAGCAAGATCCGGGTCCCGGTGCTGCTCGACCAGGGCGAGGTGGACACCCTGTTCAACCTGAACGAGGCCATCGCGACCTTCACCGCGCTGCAGGCGCAGGGCACTCCGGTGGCCATGCTGTGGCGGGAGCAGGGGCACTCCGGCGGCACCCCGTCCGCGGCCGGATCAGCCTATGAACAGAGCCGGATCCAGAACTGGTTCGACCACTACCTGAAGGACTCGGCCGTCAGCACCGGCTCGGCCTTCGCCTACTACCGGGACTGGACCGGCGACTTCGCCGAGGCGAGTGGCTTCCCGGCCGCCACCGGCAGCCAGACCTACTACCTGTCCGGGGGCAGCTCGCTCACCACGGATCCGGCGCAGATCACGGCGGATTCCCAGTCGATGCTCACGCCGCCGGCCGGTGCGCCGACCACCCTGGACGGCTTGGACGTGCTCGGCGCGGTCTCACCCGTCCCGCTCGACCAGCCCGATGTGAACGTCCCCGGCAGCTACACCGACTGGGCGTCGGCGGCATTGGCCGCCCCGGTCACGGTGGTCGGGTCGCCGCGGTTCACCGTCCGGGTCAGCGCGCCGACCGTGCTGCCGACCACCGATCCGGCCGGCCAGTTGGTGCTGTTCGCCAAGCTGTACGACGTCGCACCGGACGGCACCGCCGGGCTGATCAACGGCCTGGTCGCCCCGGTTCGCATTCCGGATCCCAGCCAGCCCGTACAGATCACCCTGCCGGGGATCGCGCATCAGTTCCCGGCCGGGCACCGGATCGAGATCATGCTGGCCGGCGGGGATGTCAACTACCGCGGCGGGCTGGTCGCCACCCCGGTGACCGTGACCACCGGCTCGACC
>DASUAC010000537.1:0-2842 GCA_035763985.1 Jatrophihabitans sp.
CGAGCTTGTAGGACACCAGGGAGGCCAGCGAGTCCCGCTCGTTGCCCACCGCGATCAGCAGTGCGCCGCCCGGCTCGGTGGTCAGGTGCGAGATGTTCTGCACGATGTAGTCGGGAAAGCCGCAGCCGGCGAACACGCCGACCTGGCCGGGCATCTCGGTCGGGCAGTAGCCCGCGCCCTCCAGCGACTCCCAGGTGGATTCCAGGAACAGCCGGTGCTGCGGGTTCATCGACTCCGCCTCACGCGGGTTGATGCCGAACACCGAGGCGTCGAACATGTCGGTGTCCGGCACCGAGCCGCCGACCCGGACGTAGCGCGGATCGGCCAGCAGGCCCGGGTCGGCACCGGCCGCGATCAGCTCCTCGTCGGTGAACTCGCGCAGCCCGGGGACGCCGTCGAGCAGGTTGCGCCACAGGTCGCCGACGCTGCGCGCGCCGGGGAACCGGCCGGCCATGCCGATGACGGCAACGGCCGAACCGTAGTCGGTTTCCGTGTCTGGGTTGGTCATGAGACTCTCCTGCTCCGAAGGGTGTTCCGTCGCTGCTCGATCCGGGACCGGGTTTGGTCCTGCGCGGCCGAGCGCTGTTCTGTTTCGTCTTCCTGGTCCTGGGTTCCGCTCGCCGCGGCGACCGCCAGCGCGGCCACCGTGGGTGCCTCGTAGAGCAGGTGCGGCGGCAGGTAGGCCAACTCGAGGGCCTTACGCACCTCGGCGATGATCTCCATGCCGATCAGCGAATTGCCGCCCAGCTCGAAGAAGTTGTCGTGTACGCCGATCTGCTCCAGGCCGAGCGCCTCGGCCCAGACCGCGGCGATCGCCTGCTCGGACTCCGACTGCGGTGCCACGAAGGCGGTGGACAGCTCCGGTCGCGGGTGCTTGCCGAGCGCGTCCCGCGCCTTCTTCACCGTCGCCTGGTGGCTGGCGATGGACGAGCGCCGGCTCATCTCCACGATGACCGGGAAGGACTGGGTGGAGATCACCACGTGCGACTCGCCGCTGGCCAGCACCCGCTGCAGCGTCTGCCAGCCGTCGTCGAAGGACACCCCGAAGGTCCGCCGGTACTCCTCGAAGAACGCCCGGGAGCCCTCGTCGTAGTTGTCCAGGCCGCTGGTCCAGCCGTTCCAGGTCCACTCGCCCCAGTCGATCGACACCACCGGCGTACGCGGCAGCGGGTCGCTCTCGGCGAAGGCGTCCAGGTAGGCGTTCGCGGCACAGTAGTCGACCTGTCCGGCGCCGCCACCGGTCACCGAGGTGGTGGAGGAGAACAGCGCCAGGAAGTCGACGCCGTCCCGCTCGGCCAGCACCTCGGCCAGGGCCAGCGTGCCGGCCACCTTGGGGCTGAGCACCTTGGCGATGTCGGCGGCGGTCTTGAACTGCATAAGCCCGACCGCCGGCACCCCGGCGCAGTGCAGCACGCCGTGCAGGGCACCGAACCGCTCCTCCGCGGCCTCCACCGCGCGCCGTACGTCGGCCGGCTTGGACACGTCGCCGGCCACCGTGATCACCTCGGCGCCGGCCAGCTCCAGCCGCTGCAGGCCGTCCAGCCGGCGGCGTACCTCGGCGGTGGTGGTGTCGGCGGCCAGGATCCGGGTCCACGCCTCGCGCGGGGGCACCGGGGTGCGGCCGAGCAGCACCAGTTTCGCCTGGTAGTCACGGGCCAAACGTTCGGCCATCGCCAGCCCGATACCGCCGAGACCGCCGGTCACCAGGTAGCTGCCGCCCTTGCGGACGGTCACCGCCGGCGGCAGCGCCTCCGGCACGTCCAGCACCTCGTAGCCCGGCACCCAGCGCCGGCCGGCCCGGACGGCGACCACCTGGTCGGCCGGCTCGGCCGACAGCTCGGCGAGCAGGGCGCGCGGCACCGTGTTGACCGGGTCGATGTCGATCAGCCGGGTACGCACCCGCGGGTACTCCACCGGGATCAGCCGGACGGGGCCGATCGCGGTGGCCCGGTCCGGGTGCACCGTGTCGTCCGGCAGCACCTGGGCACTGCCGCTGGTGACGATGTTCAGCGTCCAGTCGGGCAGCCCGAGGTCACCGGCGGCGCGGGCCAGCGCGACCACCGAGTGCAGGCCCCGCTGCAGCGCGGCGTTGGTACGCGCGCCGTCGAACTCGCCGGCGGTGCCGGGCGCGTCCAGCGTCCACAGGTGCAGCACCCGCTCGGGCAGCCGGTCGCTGCCGGTCAGCTCGCGCAGCGCCGCGGTGGCATCCTCGAACGAGCCCGGGCGAAGCTGGAATCCCTCGTCCGTGACGGCATATTCCTCGCCGGGCCGGGCCAGGATCAGCTCGGCGCCGGCGGCCGTCAACAGCGGCCGCAGTGCCTCGGTGATCGCGTCGGCCTGGCCGGTGTCGGTGAGCACCAGCCAACGCCGGCTGTCGAAGGTCACCCGGCTGGCCGCGGTCTGCCGCCAGACCGGCAGGTTGATCCACTCGGTCTCGGGCAGCAGCGGCAGCTGGGTCAGCACCGCGGCCGGATCGTTGAGGTCCGGCTCGGCGCTGGACCGGCCGGCACCGCCGGCCTCCGCCTCCAGCCAGTACTCCTGCCGTTCGAACGGATAGGTGGGCAGCGGCACCCGGCCCGGACGCCACGGCTGCACCGCGTCACGCTGGTCACCGGTCACCACGACCGGGAACTCGTGCAGGCTCGGGAAGTCCACCGGCACCCCGGTCAGCCAGAGCCGGCCGACCGCCTCGGCCAGGCTCGCCGAGGCCTCCCGGCGGTCGGCCGCGCCGGGCAGGGTGGCTACGATCAGCGGCCATTGCGCCTGCTGGCAGTCCGGGTGGCTGCGGGCCAGCGCGCCGAGCGACGCACCCGGCCCGACCTCGACCAGGGCCAGTTCGCCG
>DASUAC010000538.1:0-6222 GCA_035763985.1 Jatrophihabitans sp.
CTGATCCCGCCGAAGGTCGGCGAGTCCAGGAACGCGCTGCGGCTGCCGAAGCCGGCCGCGGCCAGGGTCCGGGTGCCGGCGGCCAGCGTCGCGTCGACGCCGGCGGAGAAGCTGGAGTCCTGCACCGCCACCTCGCCGTAGCTCTCCACGAAGGCGACGATCACGTCCTTGCCGCGCAGCCCGGCCAGCAGCCGGTCGGCCGGGATCCGGCTGGCCGGGTCGGTCGCGGCCAGCGCGGCGGAGAACCGCTGCTGGTCGGCCACCGCGGCCTGGGCGTTGTGAACCTGGTCGGCGGCCAGCCGGGCGGCCGAGCTGGCGGCGACCGGCGTACCCGGCACCAGCTGCACCCCGAACCCGGCGCACAGCGCCCAGACCAGGCCGAGTACCGCGACGGCGCGCAGGCTGGCGCCGCGATGCCGGGCGGCCACCCGGCTGATCCGCAGCATCGACAGCGTCACCGCGGCGACCAGCCCGGCCACCAGCAGCAGCGCGCCGGTCACCGCCAGCTCGGTCCAGCCGCGGCCGATCGAATCGCGCAGCACGCCGACCGCCGGTGCGATGTTGCCCCAGTCGATCACCGGGTTGAACGGCCGGTCCAGTTCCTCGAAGAAGCCCAGGTCCAGGATCCGGATCAGCGTCAGCAGTCCCAGCAGCACGCCGAGCGATGCCATCACCGCCCGGCGCGGACGTACCGGCAGCAGCACCGCCAGCGCCAGCAGCAGCAGGCCTTCCACCGGGATCCGGACGAACCCGGCCGGCCGGAACTGCTCCAGCCGGTCCGGCGCGATCAGTGCCAGCCAGACCACCGCGAAGGCCAGCCCGGTGCCGATGCCGGAGCCGACCGCGCGCAGCCGAGGCCTGGTCACCGGTGCGACGGGCTCGGCCACCGGCGTCGCGGTCAGCTCAGCCATGGGCCGGCCTCAGCCGGGTGGCGGCGTGCCGGCGGGCCAGCCAGCCGACCTGCCAGCCGAAGGATTCGGCCAGCAACGCCAGCGCGCCGGCCAGGGCCAGCCCGGCGAGGTGCGTGGGCAGCAGGCCGGACGCCGCGACGGTGAGCACGATGCCCTGCACCGCCGCGACCACCTTGTTCCAGTGGCGCACCGGCACCGGCTCCCGCAGCCAGGGCAGCAGCCGGCCGCCAGCGGCGTAGCCGTACCGGGCCAGGCCGATGGCGAGCACCCAGCCGCCGAACCGGGGTGCCGCGAAGCAGCTGAGCGCGAGGATCAGGAACGCGTCGACCTCCATGTCGAACCGGGCGCCGAGTTCGCTGCACACCCCGCGGCGCCGGGCGACCCGACCGTCCACCGCGTCCAGCACCAGCGCGGCGGCGGCCAGCCCGACCAGGGCGGCCAGGCTGACCGGCCGGAGGAAGGAATCCACCACCAGCGCCGCGACCCCGGCGGCCAGGCCGGCCCGGACCAGGGTGATCCGGTCGGCCGGGCTCGGTCGGGTCCGGCCGGTCCGGGCCAGGCCGCGGGACAGCAGGGCGACGGTGCCCAGCAGGCAGGCTGACCCCACCCCGGCGCCGATCGGCCCCAGCCCGGCAGCGCCGGCCAGTGCCGCGAACAGCGCCGCTCCGCCGCCGCCCGCGACGGCCGGTTCGGCCGCAACCGTACGCATCGTCCCTCCGGATCCCCGCCGAGTGAAGAATGATCTTCTCGGTTACATCAGAAGACGGGGACGGTAACGTCGCGGTTCACCCGGCGGTACGAGGAAAGGGGCGCGGTTGCGGGGCGAGGCGCAAGCGTTCTGGATCAGCCGGCCCGGGGCGGGCGAGATCCGGCCGGTGGCGCTGCCCGAACCGGGCCCGGACGAGGTGCTGGTGCGTACCGTCTGGTCGGCGCTCAGCCGGGGCACCGAGTCGCTGGTGTTCCGCGGTAGCGTGCCGCGGAGCCAGTACGCCGCGATGCGCGCGCCGTTCCAGGACGGCGACTTCCCGGCGCCGGTGAAGTACGGCTACCTGAACGTGGGCGTGGTGGAGCACGGGCCGCCGGAGCTGGCCGGCCGCACGGTGTTCTGCCTGTACCCGCACCAGACCCGCTACGTGGTGCCGGCCGCGGCGGTCGTCCCGGTGCCCGAGGGGGTGCCGGCCCGGCGGGCGGTGCTGGCCGGCACCGTGGAGACCGCGGTGAACGCGCTCTGGGACGCGGCACCCCGGATCGGCGACCGCGTCACCGTGGTCGGCGCCGGCATGGTGGGATGCTGCGTCGCCCGGTTGCTCGCCGGATTCCCTGCCGTGCGGGTGAGTCTGGTCGACGTCGATGAGTCCCGGCGGGCGGTCGCCGAGGCGCTCGGGGTGGAGTTCGCCCAGCCCGGACAGGCGGCCGGCGAGCAGGACCTGGTGGTGCACACCAGCGCCAGCTCGGCCGGCCTGCAGCTCGCGCTGGACCTGCTCGCGCCGGAGGGGACGGTGCTGGAGCTCAGCTGGTACGGCGACGCGCCGACCACGGTGGCGCTCGGTGCGGCCTTCCACTCCCGGCGGCTGACCATCCGGGCCAGCCAGGTCGGTACGGTGGCGGCCGCCCGCCGGACGAACCGCAGCACCGGGGACCGGCTGGCGCTTGCCCTGCGGCTGCTCGCCGATCCCGCCTTCGACGCGCTGCTCACCGGCTCGTCGCAGTTCTCCGAGTTGCCGGCGCTGATGAGCCGGCTGGCCGAGCTGCCCTCGCTCTGCCACACGATCAGCTATGAGGAGTGATGCGTGTTCAGCGTGACGATCCGGGATTCCATGATGATCGCGCACAGCCTGACCGGTGAGGTGTTCGGACCGGCGCAGCGGCTGCACGGCGCGACCTTCCTGGTCGATGCCAGCTTCCGCCGGGACGCCCTCGACCCGGACGGCATCGTGGTCGACATCGGCGCGGCCAGTGGGTTGCTGCACGAGATCCTGGCCGACTACACCTACCGCAACCTGGACGAACTGCCCGAGTTCGCCGGCCGGAACACCACCACCGAGGTGCTCGCCCAGGCGATCGCCGACCGGATCGCCGAGCGGGTGCACGCCGGCGGGCTGGGCGAGCACGCCCGCGGGCTGGCCGGCATCTCGGTGACCCTGCACGAGTCCCACGTGGCCTGGGCCAGTTACGAACGGCCGCTGTAGATCCGGTGCCGGCGGTGCATTTCCTGGTGCCGGAGGGCACCGACGACCCGGCCCGGCCGAGCGGCGGCAACGGCTATGACCGGCGGCTCGGCGCGGGCCTGGCGGCGGCCGGCTGGGACGTCCGGTGGTACCCGGTCGCCGGCTGCTGGCCGGAGCCGGACCCGGCCGCCGGCGACGCGCTGGCCGTGCTGCTGACCGGCCTGCCGGACGGCGCCGTGCTGCTGGTGGACGGCCTGGTCGCGGCCAGCGCGCCCGCCGTGCTCACTGCGCAGGCCGGCCGGCTGCGGCTGGTGGTGCTGGTGCACATGCCGCAGGACGCCGACCGGCCGGTGCTCGCCGCGGCGGCCGCGGTGGTCACCACCAGCGACTGGACCCGCGCACGGCTGCTGGCCCGGCAGCCGCTCGAGTCGGTGCACGTCGCCCGGCCCGGGGCGGATCGGGCCGAGCCGGCGACCGGCACGGCTGCCGGCAACCGGCTGCTGTGCGTGGCTGCGCTGGCGCCGCACAAGGGACAGGACCTGCTGGTGGCCGCGCTGGCCGAACTGGCCGACCGGTCCTGGCACTGCACCCTGCTCGGCCCGCTCGACCGGGACCCCGCATTCGTCGAGCGGCTCCGGCGGCAGGCCGCCGGCGCGGGCATCGCCGATCGGGTCGAGTTGGCCGGGCCGGCGGTCGGCACGGCGCTGGACCGGGCGTACCGGTCGGCGGATCTGCTGGTGCTGCCGTCCCGGACGGAGGCTTACGGCATGGTGATCACCGAGGCGCTGGGGCACGCGCTGCCGGTGCTGGCCACCGCCGTCGGCGGGGTGCCCGAAGCCCTGCTCGGCGCCGCTGGCGCTGACGCATTGTGCGGCCCGAAGCCACCTTCCAGGCCGGCTGCCGTGTCGG
This sequence comes from Jatrophihabitans sp., assembly GCA_035763985.1. Classification (GTDB taxonomy): domain Bacteria; phylum Actinomycetota; class Actinomycetes; order Mycobacteriales; family Jatrophihabitantaceae; genus Jatrophihabitans_A. The sequence goes on from DASUAC010000538.1 coordinate 3,989, forward strand.
TTCGGGCGGCACAGTACGGCCCAGGGATGCTGGTCCGGCCGGAGGATCCGGGCGCGCTGGCCGGTGGGTTGCGCGAGTGGCTGGACGATGCCGGGCTGCGGGACCGGCTGCGGACGGCGGCGCGCGAGCGCCGGGCGAGCCTGGTCGGCTGGCCGGACACCGTGGACCGGGTGGCCGCGGTGCTGGCCGCCACAGCGCAGCCGGCCTGACTGCGCAAGCCGGCCACGCACCACCCTGGCCGCGCCTGAACCGCCCACGCCAGCCGTCCGGACCACGCACCACATCGGTCGCGCCTGAACCGCCCACCCACCGTCCGCGTATTTGATCTAGGGAGGTTCTTGCGAAGAAGGGCAGCCGATGAGCCGTACCGCGGGGTGGGTCCGGCCGGCCGGCGGGGCCGTGATCCTGGCCGTGCTGGTCTGGCGGCTGGGCACCGATGCGTTCCTGCACGGGTTGCGTACGGTGCGCTGCCGGCCGCTGCTGGCGGCGGCGGCCATCACCGGCGCGACCACGGTGTGTTCGGCGATGCGCTGGCGGCTGGTCGCGCGTGGGCTGGGTGCCGAGCTGCGGCTGCCGGCCGCGATCGGCTACTACTACCGGTCGCAATTCCTCAACAGCGCACTGCCCGGCGGGGTGCTCGGCGACGTCCATCGCGGCTTGGGCCAGGGCCGGGCGAGCGGGGACGTGGGCCGCGGATTGCGTGCGATGGTGTGGGACCGGGCAGCCGGCCAGGCGGTGCAGCTGCTGCTGGCGGTGGCCGTGCTGGCCGGCTTCGCCTCGCCGCTGCGGCCGGTACTGCCGGTGCTCGGCGGATGCTTCGTGCTGCTCGCCGGGTTGCTGGTGGCGCTGCTGGCGGCGACCCGGTCGAGGCCGCCTCGCCGAGAAGCCAGGCCGCCTTGCCGAGAAGGTACCTCTCGTTGGCGAATGTGCCGATTGGCACGGCTGATCCGGACGACCCGTGCCGACCTGGCGGTGCTCCGCGGGGCGTCCGGCGTGCTGATCGCGCTGAGTTCGGCGGCGGTGGTGGCCGGGCACGCGGCGGTGTTCCTGATCGCGGCCCGGACCGCCGGAACCGCCGGTTCGCCGGGTTTGCTGCTGCCGCTGGCCGTGCTGGTGCTGCTGGGCATGGCGGTGCCGCTCAACGTCGGCGGCTGGGGTCCGCGCGAGGGGGTGGCCGCGTGGGCGTTCGGGGCGGCGGGCCTTGGGATGAGTCAGGGCGTCGCTGTCGCTACCGTGTATGGGGTGATGAGCTTCGTGGCAACGCTGCCAGGAGCGGCCGTGCTGGTCGCCGACCTGCTGCGCCGTGGACGAGTGCGGCCGCTGGTGCCGCAGCTCCCGGTCGGCGCCCATGGCTGACCGCCCATACACCCTGTTGAGTTGCGGCATCTCCTTGGACGGCTATCTCGACGGGGCGACGGTCAAGCGATTGCCGCTGTCCAACGAGGCGGATCTGGACCGGGTGGACGAGGTACGGGCGAGCTGCGACGCGATCATGGTCGGCGCGGCGACGGTGCGCAACGACAACCCCCGGCTGCTGATCCGGCTGGCCGACCGGCGCCGGGACCGGATGGCCCGCGGCCTGCCGCCGTCGCCGGTCAAGGTCACCGTGACCGCCGGCGGCCGGCTGGACGCCGGCGCCGACTTCTTCACCACCGGCGAGGCGGCGAAGCTGGTGTACTGCCAGAGTCCGGCGGTGCCGGAGACCCGCGAACGACTGGCCGCGGTCGCCACCGTGGTGGACGCCGGCGACCCGGTGGACATGCGCACGGTGAGCGAGGATCTGCTGGCGCGCGGGGTGAATCGGCTGATGGTGGAGGGCGGCGGCAGCCTGCACACCCAGTTCCTGACCGCGGACCTGGCCGACGAACTGCAGGTGGTGGTGGCGCCGTTCTTCGTCGGCGATTCCCGGGCCAGCCGGTTCGTCGGCGACGGCAGCTTCCCCTGGCATCCCGGCCGCCGGGCGCCGCTGGCCGAGGTTCGCCGGATCGGTGACGTGGTACTGCTCCGGTACGCGCTGTCCGCCCGGTTCTGCGGAGGCTGAGATGTCCCCGACACCGCAACCCGGCGTACGCACCGAGGTCGGCATCCCGCTGCGCTTCGCCGACGGGTACGCGACCACCGCGCGGCTGATCACCTTTCACGGACTGGCCGACGGCCGCGAGCACGTCGCGCTCGGCCTGGGCAGCCCGGGTGCGACGCCGATGGTCCGGCTGCACAGCGAGTGCCTGACCGGC
>DASUAC010000539.1:0-3074 GCA_035763985.1 Jatrophihabitans sp.
AGCGCTCATCGCCCGCTCGCTCCGCTCCTCGCTCGCTGACGCTCGCTGCGATGCTCACTCACTCACTCTCCTCTCCGCTCTTCGCGCAAGCGCTCATCGAACACCCGAGGGCCGCCCTGGTCGGCGGGAACCGAAGCGTGATCGGCTAGCGTGGCGCGGGTGAGCCGTACTGTGCTGGTGACCGGCGGTAATCGGGGTATCGGACTGGCCATCGCCAGCGCGTTCGCGGAGGCCGGCGATCGGGTCGCGGTGACCCATCGGGGCAGCGGAGCGCCGGACGGGCTGTTCGGGGTGCGGTGCGACGTCACCGACGAGCAGTCGGTGGACGAGGCCTTCCGCGCGGTGGAGGCCGAACTCGGCAAGGTCGAGGTGCTGGTGTCCAACGCCGGCATCACCGACGACACGCTGCTGATGCGGATGTCCGAGGACTCGTTCACCCGGGTGCTGGACGCCAACCTGACCGGCGCCTTCCGGGTGGCCAAGCGGGCCACCCCCGGGATGCTGCGAGCCCGGCACGGCCGGCTGGTCTTCATCTCCTCGGTGGTGTCGCTGGCCGGCGCCACCGGCCAGGCCAACTACGCGGCCAGCAAGGCCGGGCTGATCGGGCTGGCCCGTTCGCTGGCCCGCGAGCTGGGTGGCCGCAACATCACCGCCAACGTGATCGCGCCCGGTTTCATCGAGACCGACATGACCGCCGCGATCACCGAGGAACGGCGGGCCGAGGTGCTGGCCGGCATCCCGGCCAAGCGGTACGGCTCGGCGCGCGAGGTGGCCGACGTGGTGCGGTTCGTCGCCTCGGACCAGGCGGGCTACCTCAACGGCGTGCTGCTGCCGGTGGACGGCGGCCTGGCCATGGGCATCTGAGCGAACTTCGAAAGCCAATTGGCGAAAGGGAGATCTCCGATGGGAGTGCTGGACGGCAAGCGGCTGCTGATCACCGGGGTGATCACCGACGCCTCGATCGCGTTCGCGGTGGCGCGCGAGGCGCAGCTGCAGGGCGCTCAGGTGGTGCTGACCGGGTTCGGCCGGCTGTCACTGGTCGAGCGGGTGGCCCAGCGGCTGCCGGAGCCGGCTCCGGTGGTGGAACTGGACGTCACCGACGCCGAGCACCTGAGCACGCTGGCCGAGCGGGTCCGCGAGCACGTCGGCGGGCTGGACGGCGTGCTGCACTCGATCGGCTTCGCGCCGGCGTCCTGCCTGGGGGAGAACTTCCTGGACGCGCCGTACGCCGACGTGTCCACCGCGGTCGAGGTGTCGGCGTTCAGCTTCAAGTCGCTGGCGGTGGCCGCGTTGCCGCTGTTCGGCGAGCACGGCGGCTCGATCATCGGGCTGGACTTCGACGCCCGCACCGCCTGGCCCGCCTACAACTGGATGGGGGTGGCCAAGGCTGCGCTGGAGTCCACCTCCCGGTACCTGGCCCGCGAGCTCGGGCCGCGCAACATCCGGGTGAACCTGGTGGCGGCCGGCCCGATCCGCACCATGGCGGCCAAGAGCATTCCCGGCTTCAGCACGTTCGAGGACGCCTGGGGGACCCGCGCACCGCTCGGCTGGGACATCCACGACGCGACCCCGGTCGCCCGCAGCTGTGTCGGGCTGTTCACCGACTGGTTCCCCGCCACCACCGGCGAACTGATCCATGTCGACGGCGGCTTCCACGCGATGGGTGTCTGATTGCCAGCCTCCTCGGCAGCCCGGTACGACGCGTTCCTGCTGCTGTCCTTCGGCGGCCCACAGGGGCCGGACGAGGTGCTGCCGTTCTTGCGTAACGTCACCGCCGGCCGGGGCGTGCCGGACGAACGGCTGGCCGAGGTCGCCGAGCACTACCGGCACTTCGGCGGGGTGTCGCCGATCACCGCCCAGAACCAGGCGCTGCTGACCGCGCTGACCGCCGAGTTCGACCGGCGCGGCTTCGCGCTGCCGACGTACGTCGGCAACCGCAACTGGCACCCGTTCGTCACCGACACCGCCCGGCAGATCGCCGCCGACGGGCACCGGGAGGTGCTGGTGCTGGCCACCAGCGCCACCGGGTCGTACTCGGGCTGCCGGCAGTACCGGGAGGACCTGGCGCGGGCGGCCTCGGCGGCTCCGGGTATCCGGTTCACCAAGCTGCGGCACTACTTCGATCACCCCGGTTTCATCGAGGCGAACGCCGATGCGGTACGGGCCGCGCTGGCCCGGCTGCCGGCCGAGGACGCCGAGGCCGCCCGGCTGGTGTTCACCGCGCACTCGATACCGGCCGGCATGAACGCCACCGCCGGGCCGTCCGGTGGGCTGTACCTGGATCAGCATCAGGCCACCGCCGCCCTGGTGGCCGAGTCGGTACGCGGGCCGGGCGCCGAGTTCGACCTGGTCTGGCAGTCCCGGTCCGGTCCGGCGCAGGTGCCCTGGCTGGCCCCGGACATCAACGACCATCTGCGCGCACTGGCCGCGGCCGGGGTGCGCTCGGTGGTGGTGGCCCCGTCCGGCTTCGTCTCCGACCACCTGGAAGTGCTCTGGGATCTGGACAACGAGGCCGCCGCGACCGCGGCCGAGCTGGGGCTGCGGTTCGTCCGGGCGGCCACCGCCGGCACCCACCCGGCCTTCGTCGCCGGGCTGGCCGACCTGGTGGCCGAGCAGCTCACCGGTGCCGAGCCAGCAGGCTTGAGTTCGTTGGGGATCTGCGGCTGGCAGTGCCCGGACCTCTGCTGCCCGCCACCGGCCCGGCGGAACGGTTAGCCCGTGTCGGTAGGCGAGTTCGCGCTGCTCGGTCTGATCGCGCTCGCCGTCGTGGTCATCGTCCGGTTCGAGCTGTACTGCCTGCGTGACGCGGCCCGGCGCAGCGACCACGAGTTGCGGTACCTGACCAGGACGGGCTGGCTGGTGGTGATCGCCCTGGTGATCCCGCTCGGCGGCGTCTGTTACCTGTTCTACGGCAGGAACGGCGACTGAGGCTACGTCTCTCCCGCGCGATTACGTCTCCCGCGGTTACGTCTCCCGTGCGGCTAAGTCTCCCGCGATTACGTCTCCCGCGCGGCGGCGTCTCCGGCGCGGCGACGTCTCCCCGGCGGCGGCCTCGAGCGGCGCGTTGTAGCCGG
>DASUAC010000540.1:0-10775 GCA_035763985.1 Jatrophihabitans sp.
TCCCGGCCTACCGGGCGGTGCCGCCGGTTGCGTCCAGCAGCTGCCCGGGCAAGGTGGTCAGCTTCCAGCCGGGCTACTACGACGACGCGGCCGCACTCAACGCGCTGATGAACGGGATCGGCAGCAACCCGTGCAAGGGCAGCGTCTGGTGGTTCCAGCCGGGCCCCTACTACTTCGACTTCCACAACAGCCAGAACCCGCTGCTGTCCGGCAGCGACGTGTGGACCGTCGCCGACGGCCAGCTGATCGCCGGCAACCCGGTCGACGCCAACGGCAACCCGATCCTCAAGCCGACGGTGCCGGCCACGGTGCCCGGCGCCTGCCAGAACCCGATCGAGGACGTCAACGCGGTGGGCGTCCAGTTCATCTTCGGCGGTGACAGCCAGCTCCAGCTCAGCGGCACCGCCGATGCCGAGATCTGCGGCAGCTACCACATCGACAGCCTGCCGATCGCGATCTACGGACTGAAGTCCGGCACGGAGAGCCCGGTCGCCGGCGCGGTGACCAAGCTCAGCTCGGTGCCGCTGACCGACGCCAACTTCGGCAGCACCGCCACGGTGGCCAACCTGGTGGACAGCGATGCGCTGTCGGCGTCCTGGACCAAGGCCGACACCTCGAACCAGACCGGCACCTTCACCGTCAAGGGTTTCGCCACGGCGGCGACCGTGCCGGCCGGTTCGGTGCTGAACTCGGCGAGCCTGACCGTGAAGTACCAGAACACCGCCGGCGCCGGCGCGGACACCCGCAGCGTGCTGGTCACCCCGTTCAGCGCCACCGGCGTGGCCGGCACGCCGATCTCGGTGCCGTTGCCGAGCACGTCCGGCGCGGGCATCCAGACCGCCACCGTCGACCTGTACGGCGGCGGCACCAGCGCGCTGGCCGCCGCCTTCCACAGCTCCGGCTACTCCGGGGCCAGCGCGGCCTACTCGATCCAGACCAAGCACGCCGGCACCGAGAAGGTGGACACCGTCCAGCTCAGCCTCGGCTACACGCCACCGGCCTTCCGGGGCGAGACCACCACCGCGGTGCCGGGCAACTGCCTGGTCGCCACCTACACCGGCTCGACCGGGGGCGGTTGCGCGGTGCTGACGACGTCCATCGGGGCGAACTACAAGGGCCGGTTCTACGTCCAGGGCACCACCTACACCCCGAGCGCGGTGGTGGACCTGACGCTGAACAACATCACCGCCCAGGTGCTCCGGTTCGGGGTGATCTCCCGCTCGCTATGGGTGAAGGAGACCGGCTCGATCAACTACAGCGGCCCGGTGATCGAGATCCCGGACAACTCCACCACCTACGGCCCGGGCGGCACCGTGGTCTACCTCAACGCCTACATCTGCGAGGCGGCGGCCACCTGCAGCGCCGCGACCGGCAAGCTTGGCCTGCGTGCCCGGGTGCTGGTCTACGACCCGAGCGGTACACCGAGCCCACCGGCCCGGCAGATCACCGTGCAATCCTGGGCGATGCAGCGCTGAGCCGGCCGGGTCCGTCCGGCGCGCGGCGCGGCCCTGGCACACTGGCGGCCATGCCGCTGGAATGGGAGCAGGTCGCGATCGACGCCGCGGATCCGCATGCGCTCGGCCGCTGGTGGGCCGAGGCGCTCGGCTGGGTGGTGGTCGGCGAGGACGACGACGAACTGGAGATCCGGCCGGCGCCGGACCGGATGCCGGGCCTGCTGTTCGTGACGGTGCCGGAGGCGAAGGCCGGCAAGAACCGGCTGCATCTGGATTTCCGGCCGGCCGACCAGGACGCCGAGGTCCAGCGCCTGCTCGCCCTCGGCGCCGAGCCGGCCGACGTCGGCCAAGGCGACGTCAGCTGGGTGGTGCTGGCCGATCCGGAGGGCAACGAGTTCTGCGTCCTCCGCGCTCCCTAGCCGACCGGGTACCAGCCGGCCAGCGTGTTGCCGGCGAAGATCGCCACCAGCGCGCCGGCGATCAGGAACGGCCCGAACGGCACAGCGGTCTTGCGATTGCCCCGGCGGCTGGCCAGCACCGCGATGCCGATCAGGGCACCGAGCAGGAAGCCGGCGAACGTCCCGACCAGCACCGCCGACCAGGACAGGAAGCCGAGCACCAGGCCGAGCAGGCCGGCCAGCTTCACGTCCCCGAAGCCCATGCCGGCCGGATAGGCGAACGCCAGCGCCAGGAAGAAGCCGAACAGGGCGGCCGCGGCCAGTCCGGCACGGGCCAGCCGCCAGCCGTCGCCGTCCGCGGCCGCGGCGCCGGCCAGCAGCACCGCGAGCACCGGGTAGGACGGCAGCACGATCCGGTTCGGCAGCCGCTTGAGGTCGATGTCGATCACCGCCAGCGCGATGCCGATCGCGGCGAAGTACAGGTAGGCCGGCAGCGCGGCGAGCAGCTGCAGCCGATGCAGCCGGGCGGCCAGCGCGACGAACAGCAGCCCGGTGGCCAGTTCGACCGCCGGGTAGCGGACGCCGATCGCCGCGCCGCAGTCCGCGCAGCGGCCGCGCAGCACCAGCCAGCCGAGCAACGGTACGTTGTGCCGGGCCCGGATCGCCGCGCCACAGGCCGGGCAGTGCGACGGCGGCCGGCTGAGCGACTCACCCCGCGGCAGCCGGTGGATGACCACGTTCAGGAACGAGCCGACGGCCAGCCCGAGCAGGCCGAGCAGGACGTAGAGCAGCACCGCCACCCCGGCAGGATAAGTGCTGCGGGGCGTTCCTAGCCGGTGGCTGCCCGCGCCACGTCGAACTGGGCCCAGACCGTCTTGCCCGGCGGCTGTTCGGCCGGCTGCACCCCCCAGGCGTCGGCCAGTGCCTCGACGATGCGCAGGCCCCGGCCGCGGACGTCCTTGGCCGTGGCGTTGCGCAGTTCCACCGCGCCGGACCCGGCATCGGTCACCTCGATCCGGACGCCCCCGGCCCGGATGACGGTGACCGAGAAGTTGCTGGCGGCATGCAGCACGCAGTTGGCGGCCAGCTCGGAGACGCACAGTTCCAAGGCGTCGCGTACGGCGCGGGGCAGGTCGTAGGTCTGCTCCACCACGAACCGGCGGGCCTCGCTCACCGACTTGGCGAGCGGCGCGAGGCTTATCGTGCCGGTCATCCGACTACTCGGAACAGGTCGGTCAGGCCGCTGACCTCGATCAGCCGTCTGATGGCCGAGGACGGCGCGCGTACCTCCACGCTGGCTGTCTTGTCCGCGGCCGCCAGCATCACCCCCAGCCCGGAGCTGTCCATGAACCGCACCCCGGCCAAGTCGAACACCAACCTCGCCGGATTGTCGTGCAGGGCCCGTTTGACCGCAGCCTCGAAGCGATCCCGGTTGGCAAGGTCCACCTCCCCGATGACGGTGACGACCCAGGTGTCCGCGCGCGCCTGATCAGCATAGAACTGCGCGTTCTCTCCGAAATCCGGCTCGCTTGTGGTCATGCCCATCGCACTCCCAAGATCGCGGTGTCGTCGTCTGCGGAAGGGTTTTGCTGCAGTTCGTCGGCGACGTAGGTCAGCATCGGCTCGACCTCGGCCGGTGCGTGGGTGGCGGCACAACGGAGCCGCTCCAGCCCGTCGTCGATGGTTTCGCCGCGGCGTTCGACAAGCCCGTCGGTGAACAGCAGCAGGGTAGCCTGGGCTGGCAGTTGGATCACCCGCTCGGCGTATCTCGGTGGATTGCGGGTGGCACCGACCGGCGGCCCGACCGGCAGGTCGAGATAGTTGGCACGCCCGGCCGTGATCAGCAGCGGCTGCAGATGCCCGGCGCAGGCGATCGTCAGCCGGTTGTCCCGGCGGTCGAAGATGGCCACCAGCACGGTCGCGAAGTGGCCGTCGGCGCCGACGTTCAGCAGGCCGGTCACCCGCTGCAGCACCTCGGCCGGTCCGTGGCCCTCGCTCAAAAAGGCGCGGACCGCCGACCGCAGCGACGACATGATGGCGCCGGCCTGGATGCCGCGGCCGGAGACGTCCCCGATGGAGAGGAAGGTGCGCCCGTCGCCGAGGTCGACGACGTCGTACCAGTCTCCGCCGATGTCCAGACCGGTCGCCCCGGCCAGGTAGCGCACCCCGATGTCCAGGCCCGGCACCGTGGGCGGGCTGGCCGGCACCATCGCCTGCTGCAGCGAGTCGGAGATGGTGCGCTGTTCCTGCAGCAGGCTCTGCACGTGCGCCGCCAGCGCCAGCGCGTTCTCCCGGCGCCGCAGCAGGTGCTCGGTGATCAGGGCGGCAGCCAGCGAGAGCAGTACGCCGGCGATCGCCACGATCCACCACAGGTCACCGCTCAGTGAGCCGCCGAGCGAGCCGTTGGCCGAGGCCACCACGTCCAGCGACTGGTCACCGAAGGGCACCACGACCGAAGCGGTGCGCCGGCCCAGGTGGGCGGCGTTGGCCTCGATCAGATTGGCCGGTGTCGCGGTCTTGCCCAGGTAGAGGGCGAAGGTCAGATCCGAGAACGGGGTGCCCGGGGTCCGCGGCACCCGCCCGTCCGCCGGCAGCGGGCTCTCGGCATAGATCACGTAGCGGTGCGGACCGCCGGCCGAGTAGGCGTAGCCGATCCGGCGGTTGGGCTTGGCGAACAGCGGGACCACCCGGACGCTGGGCGTTACAGTCGTCGACTGGTTCAGCACCGCCGCAAGTTGGGCCGGACGGGTGGCCAGTTCCGGTTGCTGGCCGACCACGGTGACCAGCCGGGGGGCGCCTGCCGGGTTCAGCTGCCACAGCGATGCCGAGTCGAACTCCTTATTCTCCCCGGCGTAGTCGGCGATGTAGTTGGTGAATGCGGCGACCGGGTCGCTGCCGGTCTCGGCGAACTTGACCGCCGGGGCCAGCGTCGTCTGGATCCGCGGCAGGGCAGCCTGCAGCACCGCACCGGTCTCGGCGACCTTCAGCCGGAGCAGCCGGTCCTCGGTGCGGTCGTTCACGGTGTGGGCCGTCCAGGCCAGGGCGGTCGTCACCAGCAGTGCCCCGAGCGCGACGACGATCGTGAACGGATGGACCCGCAGCCAGGACCGGCGAGGGGCACGTTGCGACGTCACGCCTGAAAGTTTGGCACGCAACCCGGCGCCGTCCCACGGCGATCCCGGCAAAACCCTGTTTCGGGCCTTCAACGCAAGCCCCGCCGGGCATCCGGAAAGGTCATCGGCGTGTCCGTCTGCCCGGCCGGCGTGTACTACTGGACGGGTGATCTCGGTTCAGACCGCCCGGCTGCTGGCCGACGCCGGGGTGCGCTGGCAGCCGGTCTCCGGTGACCGGTTCGTGGTGGTCGACCGCGGCATGGACGCCGAGGTGTTCGTACTCAGCGAGATGACGGTGGAGGTGCACCGGGTCGGCGATCACAAGGTGATCGGGTTCAACGGCACCACCGAGTGGGCGCTGGACTCCGTGGACAACTCCGACGCGCTGTGGCTGCCCCGGGAGGGCCAGCTGCGGGAGCTGCTGGCCGGCACCTTCCGGGCGCTGCGCCGAGTGGACGACGAGTGGCAGGTCGACCTGGCGGTCAACGGCGAGCCGGCCAGCGTGCGGCACCCCGACGCCGAGGAGGCGTACGGGCTGGCCCTGCTGCAGCTGGTGACCGGCGAGCCCGCGCTCCGCTGAGCCGTCCGGGCGTTCAGTCAGACGAGGGTGCCCGGGATCTCCCGGGCGCGGCCCCGCATCTCGGCGACCACGGTGCCGTCCGTCCGGCGCACCGTGATGTCGTACAGGCCGCTGCGGCCACGCCGGTACCGCTCGACGGCGACCGCGACCAGTTCGTCCCCGCCTCGTACCGGCGCGGTGAAGTCGATGTCGCAGCCGGCCGCCACCGTGCTCCGGTTGTAGCTGTTGCAGGCCACCGCGAAGGCGCTGTCGGCCAGGCTGAACACGAACCCGCCGTGGCCGATCCGGTGCCCGTTCAGCATCTGCTCGGTGACGGTCATGCCGAGCTCGGCCCGGCCGGGACCCACCGCCAGCAGCCGGATGCCGAGCCAGGCCGAGGCCAGGTCGGCCGCCAGCATCGCCTCGGCACAGCGCTCGGCCAGCAGCTGCGCATCCAGCGGCGGATCCGATGGCTGTTCGGCCAACTGCGGGTCCGGCTGGGGGTTGGTCACCGGCCCACGGTATCGGCATGCTGGGCGCATGCAGGAGTCGGCTTCGATCGCGGGCACCCGGCGGCAGCGCAGGGGGCGAAGCCGACGGCTGGCACTGCAGTCCGCCGGTGGCTTGCCGCTGGATTCCCGCCAGGGCCGCGGGGTGATCACGGCGACCGTGCTGGCCAGCGGCATGGTGTTCCTGGACGGCACGATCGCCAACGTGGCGGCCCGCCGGATCGGCGCGGACTTCCACGCCGGCCTGGCCAGCCTGCAGTGGGTGCTCAACGGTTACACCCTGGCGCTGGCCAGCCTGATCCTGCTCGGCGGCTCGCTCGGCGACCACCTCGGCCGGCGCCGGGTGTTCCTGGTCGGGGTGTGCTGGTTCGCGCTGGCCTCGCTGTGCTGCGCGGTGGCGCCGAACGTGGTGATGTTGATCGCGGCCCGGGTGCTGCAGGGCATCGGCGGGGCGCTGCTCACGCCCGGCTCGCTCGCGCTGATCCAGGCCACCTTCCGGCCGGGTGACCGCGGCCGGGCGGTGGGCCTGTGGTCGGGCATGTCCGGCACCGCGGCCGCCGCCGGCCCGCTGGTCGGCGGATACCTGGTGCAGCACGCGTCCTGGCGCTGGGCGTTCGCGCTGAACCTGCCGCTCGCGGTCGCGGCGGTGCTGTGCTGCCTGCGCTCGGTGCCGGAGTCCAGGCATGCCGGCCTGGGCCGGCAGCTGGACCTGGCCGGCACCGCGCTGGTCGCGACGGCGCTGGCGCTGCTGACCTACGGCACCACGCTGGCCGGCTCCGCCGGCTGGGGCGCGGTGACGCTCGGCCTGACCTGTGCCGGGCTGCTGGTGACGGCCGGGTTCGTCTGGCTGGAGTCACGCCGGGCAGAGCCGCTGCTGCCGCTCGGCCTGTTCGGCAACCGCACGTTCACCGGCAGCAACCTGATGACCTTCACCACCTACGGCGCGCTCAGCGCGGTGCTGTTCCTCTTCGTACTGCAACTGCAGATCTCCGCCGGCTACGGCCCGCTGGTGGCCGGCCTGGCGCCGCTGCCGTTGTCGCTGCTGATGCTGCTGCTGTCCCCGCGGGCCGGTGCGGTGGTCGACCGGATCGGGCCCCGGCTGCCGATGGCGGTCGGCCCGGTGATCGTCGCCGCCGGGATCGCGCTGAGCATGCGGGTGGACTCCGGGCACCGCAACTTCTTCCTCGACGTGCTGCCCGCGATGGTGGTGTTCGGGCTCGGCATGTCCTGCCTGGTGGCTCCGCTCACCGCGACCGTGATGGGCTCGGTGCCGCCGGACGACGTGGGCATCGCGTCCGGCGTGAACAACGCGGTCTCCCGTACCGCCGGCCTGCTCACCGTCGCGATACTGCCGGCGCTGGCCGGCCTGAGCGGCGAGAAGTACCGGATTCCGGCGGTGATGACGCACGGCTACCGGATCGCGGCGTCCGTCTGCATCGTGATGATGCTGGCCGGCGCGGTCGCGGTGCTGCTCACCATCGACCGGGACCGCGAACCGGTGCCGGTCGTGACCGACCAAAGCTGACGCTTAACCAGTGACCGAGGTCCTGACGACCTCGCTTGCTCGGGCGGGCATGACAGTCTACGCTCAAAGGCAGAACTTCCAACCGGCGCTTAGGTCAAACCGAACGCCACATCCTACGGCCACCTGCCGAATTGTCGGGGGGTGGCCGTAGCGTTGCGTCCACTATGTACTTCTGCTTCGTGGATGAGTCGGGTGGATTCGAGGCACCTGATTCGTCCCCTTCGGCAACACCTCTCATGACCATCTGCGGTCTCGTCCTCCCTGCATCCCGGATTCCGGCTTTCACTCGCGATTTCCTGGGCCTCAAGCGGCAGCACTTTCCCGGTCGTTACACCAGGGGCACGGGGCTGAGCCACATTCTGATCGAGGTCAAAGGCTCCGAACTGCTGCAGATGACTAGGTCCGACAGCCGCAACAAACGCAGGCAGGCTCTCAGGTTCCGCAGAGAACTGTTTGACCTACTCAACGCACACCATGCCAAGATCGTCGGACGGGTATGGGTCAAGGAACTCGGCAGGGGCATGAACCCAGCCGCCAGCTACAACTTTGCGATCCAGGACATCGCACGACACTTCAGCGCCTACCTCACTGTCCAAGGCTCCACTGGGGTCATGATCTGTGACGCGCGAGAGCATGCGGCCAATGTCCTCTCGGCCCATTCGGTGTTCACCGACAAGTTCCGCACCGGCAGCGACCCGATACCAGCCATCACCGAGATCCCCGTCTTCGGTCACAGCGAGAACCATGCCGGACTACAAGCCTGCGATCTGTTGGCCTCGTCCGTCGTCTTCCCCATCGCGGCCTCGGCATACTGCCTCGCAGCTGCGCCCGGGCTGTTCCCTAACCCTCATGAGAGCCCGAGATATCTCGCCGTCCGGGCGGAGTTTGCTGATTCGCTGAGGGAACTGCAATACCGGTACCGTGACGAAAACGGGCACTGGCGCGGTGGCCTCGTGGTCAGCGACAAACGCACCCGCAAGCCAGGCTCGTTGATGTTCGACACCACCGACTGCAAGATCAAGCCGTAGCAGCGCGGAGCCTCGGGCCCTGTCGTCCGGCAGGAAATCCCGAGGCTCACTTCCGAGTCCACCTCGATGGCACGGCTAGCGACAATCATCCCTGCCGCAGCGAACCGGTCAACTGCGCCTGCTACTTGGCTGCGTCCGCGTAGAGCACGGACGGATCGACCGCGCCGGCGAAGGCCCGGCCGTCATCGGTGATCAGCGCGCTGAAGGCCGGGCTCTGCAGCAACCGGCCGGTGCCCCAGCTGCCCTTCACCGGCGGCAGCAGGGCGAGCAGCGCGGCGACCCGCGGGTTCGCCTTGGCCAGTGCGGTCGCGGACGGCAGGCCGGTCACCTGGTACACCTCGGTCCAGCCCGAGCCGATCTCGGTCACCTTGGCGCCGGACAACGGCAGGCCGGGCAGCAGGCTGGTCTCGGACGGGGCGCGCTGGACGGTCACCCCGGCCGGCGGCGTCCAGTCGAAGTTGTCCTCGCTGGGGGTGCCGACGGTGAACCGGGTGAACGCGACGTCCAGCAGCAGGCCGCCGCCGTTGCGGGCGTAGAGCTGCACGGCCAGCGGCACCAGGGTCGCCCCGTCCACCGAGATGCGCACCGTGCCGATCAGGCTGCCGGCCTGCTTGGGGGCGAGCACCAGCACGTACGCCGAGCGGCCCGCCACCTGGGCGTTGTGTTCGATGGTCACCGTGGTGGACGGCCCGAGCATGGCCGTGATGCGCTGGGCGGCCTGGTCCGGGCTGAGGTTCGGCAGTTGCTCCGGGGTACGGAACAGCCCGGAGTCGGACGGCAGCGAGCGGTGCACCGCGGTGCGGGTGTCGGAGTCCCACTGCCACAGGCTGTTGCCGTTGCGGAACAGGTCCAGTTCGCCGAGCGGAGCCAGCAGCGCGATCCGCTGCTTGGTCGGGCTGCCGTACCAGACCCGGATGGTGTGGCTGCCGGACAGCAGGCTGAGCGGGCTGGTGCCGGATCCGCCGATGACCATGCCGAGGTCGCCGAGGTCCGGCAGGCCGAGGGAGGCGTTCTCCACCACGGTTCCGGAGAAACCGACCTGTTTCGGGTTGCTGATCGCGGCCAGCAACTGCCCGCTGGACCGGCTCGGCAGGCTGGGGTTGGCGTTGGCCGACAGCAGCCCGCTCACCACCAGGGCGGCCACGCAGGCGGCCAGCAACGGCAACAGCCAGCGCAGCCGCCGGCCACGCAGCAGCCGCCGGACAGCCGCCGGACCGGATGGATCGGACATCATGCCGTCCAGCATCATCCGCCGGCCGGTGCCGGCACAACCAGCTGCTGAGCCGTATCTGAGAGCCCCCTCAGCAAATCCAGGTGGGGACCGGGCATCCTGTGTGCCATGCGGCTGCTGATCGTGGAGGACGAGGCCCGGATGGCGACCGCGTTGCAGCGTGGCCTGATCGGCGAGGGCTTCACCGTGGATGTGGCGCTGAACGGCCCGGACGGGCTGCACCTGGCCCGGGAGAACAGCTACGACGCGATCGTCTGCGACATCATGCTGCCCGGCCTGTCCGGTTACCGGATCATCGAGGCGCTGCGGGCCGAGCAGAACTGGGTGCCGGTGGTGGTGCTGTCGGCCAAGGACGGCGAGTACGACGAGGCCGACGCGCTGGATCTGGGCGCCGACGACTACCTGATCAAGCCGTTCTCGTTCGTGGTGCTGCTGGCCCGGCTGCGCGCGGTGCTGCGCCGGGGCGCCCGGCCCCGGCCGGCGGTGCTGGCCTGCGGCGACCTGACCCTGGATCCGGCGGCCCGCTCGGTGCGGCGCGGCGGGGTGGAGATCGAGCTGACCCCGCGCGAGTTCTCGCTGCTGGAATACCTGATGCGCCGGGCCGGCGAGGCGGTCAGCAAGGCCGACATCCTGCACCACGTGTGGGACGCTCACTACGAGGGCGATGCCAACGTGATCGAGGTGTACGTGGGTTACCTCCGGCGCAAGATCGATCTGCCGTTCCACCGGCATGCCGTGCAGACGGTGCGCGGGGCGGGCTACCGGCTCGCCACCGACGGTGGCTGATGCCGCGACCGGCGGTGGGTAGTTTCGTCCTGACCCGGTGGTGGCGGCGGCGTTCGCTGCGCGCCCGGATCACCTTGCTGGCCACCGCGGTGTTCACCGTGGCGCTGCTGCTGGCCGGCGTCATCCTGTTGGCGACGGTCGGCCGGTCGCTGCTGAACACCCTGGATTCCTC
>DASUAC010000541.1:0-2791 GCA_035763985.1 Jatrophihabitans sp.
CACCACCCCGGTCGGCGCGTACCGCGGGGCCGGCCGGCCGGAGGCCACCGCCGCCATCGAACGGGCGATGGATCTGTTCGCCGCCGAGCTCGGCCTGGATCCGGCCGAGGTGCGCCGGCGCAACCTGCTGCCGCCGTTCACCGAACCGATCAAGAGCAAGGGCGGCGCGCAGTACGACTCCGGCGACTACCCGGCCGCGCTGGAGACGGTGCTGGCCGCGGCCGACTATCCGGCGCTGCGTGCCGAGCAGGCCGCACGGCGGGCGCGCGGCGAACCGAAGCAGCTGGGCATCGGACTGTCGGTCTACGTCGAGATCACCGGTGGTGGCGACGAATCCGGCCCGCCGAAGGAGAACGCCACTGTCGAGGTGCATCCGGACGGCACCGCCAGCATCCTCACCGGCACCTCGCCGCACGGCCAGGGCCACGCCACGGTGTGGGCGATGCTGGCCAGCGAACAGCTCGGCATCCCGATCGAGAAGATCACCGTGCGCTGGGGCGACACCGACCTGGTGCCGACCGGTGGCGGCACCGGCGGCTCGCGCAGCCTGCAGCAGGGCGGCGCCGCGGTCCGGCAGGCCGCGCTGGAACTGGTGGAGGTCGCCAAGCAGCGGGCGGCCGAGGAGCTGGAGGCCGATCCGGCCGACCTGGTGGTGGACCACCGGCTGGCCGGGATCGCGGTACGCGGCGTGCCCGGCACCGGAATCAGCTTTGCCGCACTGGCCGAACGCGAACCGCTGCGGGTCCGTACGGTGTTCTCCGCACCCGGCCCCACCTATCCGTTCGGCGCCCACGTGGCCGTCGTCGAGGTGGACGTCGAGACCGGCAAGGCCGAGCTGTGCCGGCTGGTCGCGCTGGACGACGCGGGGGTGGTGATCAACCCGCTGATCGCGGAGGGGCAGCGGCACGGCGGTCTGGCCCAGGGTGCGGCGCAGGCGTTGTTGGAGGAGGTGTGTTACGACCCGGACGGCAACCCGCTGACCAACACCCTGGCCAGCTACCCGTTCGTGTCGGCCACCGAGCTGCCCAGCTTCGAGCTGGTCACCACCGAGACGCCCACCTCGTACAACCCTTTGGGGGCCAAGGGAATCGGCGAGGCCGGCACCATCGGCGCCACTCCGGCGGTGCAGAACGCGGTGGTGGACGCGCTGGCCCATCTCGGCGTGCGGCATGTCGACATGCCGGCCAGCCCGTGGCGGGTCTGGTCGGCCATCGCGCAGGCGGATGCCTCGCAGTCGGAAGGGACGGTCGGTTGATGCAGCTGTCGGTGACGGTGAACGGCCGGCCACGCCAGGACGAGGTCGAGCCGCGGTTGTTGCTGGTGCACTACCTGCGCGACGTGTGCGGGCTCAAGGCCACCAACATCGGCTGTGACACCACCTCGTGCGGTGCCTGCACGGTGCACGTGGACGGAGAGTCGGTGAAGTCCTGCACGGTGCTCGCGGTGCAGTGCGAGGGCAGCGACGTCACCACGCTGGAAGGGCTGGCCGGCGAGGACGGCGAACTGCATCCGGTGCAGGCTGCCTTCCGGGCCGAACATGCCCTGCAGTGCGGCTTCTGCACGCCGGGCATGGTGATGGCCGTGGCCGGGCTGCTGGCCGAGTGCCCGAATCCGACCGAGCGGCAGATCCGGGAAGGGCTGGAGGGCAACCTGTGCCGCTGCACCGGCTACCACAACATCGTCCGGGCCGCGCTGGCGGCGGCCGGCACCGAGCAGTCGTGAACGCCGGCGCGAGCTTGGGAGGGCGGCGATGATCACCGCCCCGTTCGACTACCGCCGGGCCGGTTCGCTGGCCGAGGCGGTGACGCTGCTGGCCGAGTACGGCGAGGACGCCAAGCTGCTGGCCGGCGGCCATTCGCTGCTGCCGATGATGAAACTGCGGCTGGCGTTTCCGGCCACCCTGATCGACATCCGGACGGTGGCCGAGGCGGCGTACCTGCGGCTGGACGAAGACGTGCTGGCGATCGGCGCGCTCACCCGGCATTGCGACCTCGTCACCTCCGAACTGGTGCGCGAGCACGCGCCGCTGCTGGCCCGGGCGGCTTCGCTGGTGGGGGATCCTCAGATCCGGCACCGGGGCACCATCGGTGGCTCGCTGGCCCATGCCGACCCGGCGGCCGACCTGCCCGCCGCGGTGCTGGCCAGTGACGCGGTGTTGGTGGCGCTGGGGCCGGCCGGGCGGCGGGAGATCCCGGCCGCGGAATTCTTCGGAGGGTACTTCGAGACCGCGCTGGCGCCGAGCGAGGTGCTGGCCGAGATCCGGATTCCGCGGGCGACCGGGCAGGGCTGGCATTACGAGAAGTTCGTCCGGCGGGCCAA
The DNA here is from genome assembly GCA_035763985.1 of Jatrophihabitans sp. Lineage (GTDB taxonomy): Bacteria > Actinomycetota > Actinomycetes > Mycobacteriales > Jatrophihabitantaceae > Jatrophihabitans_A. The sequence goes on from DASUAC010000541.1 coordinate 2,320, forward strand.
CGACTGGGCCATCGTGGCGGTGGCCACCGTCGGTGGCCGGATCGCCTTGGCCAACATGGGCAGCACGCCGCTGCGGGCCACCGCCGCCGAACGCGCGCTGGCCGCCGGAGCGAGCCCCGCCGAGGCTGCCGGCCTGGCTGCCGAGGGCACCGAGCCGGTGTCGGACCTGAACGCCGACGCGGCCTATCGACGGCACCTGGCGCGGGTGCTCACCCGCCGGGCGCTGCTTGCCGCGGCCGCCGGTTAGCAGGGCCAGCCAAGAATCAGCGCGCCCGGCCAAGGATCAGCAGGCCCGGCCAAGGATCAGCACGCCGGTCCAAGGATCAGCGCGCCGGTCCGCCGGTTCCGGTGCCTGCGCCGGCCGGCGCGTACTGTCGGAAGTGGACGAAGCCACCGTCGCCGTACTCGTCGAGGGGCCTGGCCAGATGACCACTCCGATCGATCCGCCGCCGCAGCAACCCGTCCCGAACCA
>DASUAC010000542.1:0-6235 GCA_035763985.1 Jatrophihabitans sp.
CGGCAGCCGGAATCCGAGCGGCCCGGCCACCACGCTGAGCCCGGCGACCAGCGGATGGGTGGCCACCGCGAGCACCGCGTCCAGCGTGTCGAGCTGCATCGCGTGCACCAGCTGGGGGTGGTCGGCGGCGTCCCGGGTAGCGCCGAGCAGCCGGCGCTTGCCGATCGCCGGCCGCTTCAGCGGAACCAGTACGCGCCATGCCATCGCAGACCATGCTGCCATGTGGCCGGCGCGGCCTGCCTCGCCGCCGTGTTGCCATGTGGCCGCCTCGGCGCGCTCGGCGACGCCATCGCGCACGGATGATGCCCGGACGGCACGGTCGATGGCAGACTCGCATCTGCCGGTCGGCAAGCAGCATGCCGGCCGGGACGACCGAACGGAGCGAACCGGACGATGAGCGCTCGCGCGAAGAGCAGTCGGCCATGAGTGAGCATCGCAGCGCAGCGAGGAGCGGAGCGAACCGGACGATGAGCGCTCGCGCGAAGAGCAGTCAGCAATGACCCGGCATCGCAGCGACCGGGTCGGACCGTACATGCGGCTGGCGGTGGCCGTGTTCTACCCGCTGACCAAGCTGCTGTTCAAGGTGCGGTGGCGCGGCCAGGACCGGATCCCGAAGTCCGGCGGGGCGATCATCGCGGTCAACCACATCTCCTATGCCGATCCGATCCTGTTCGGCCGGTTCATCTGGGACTCCGGCCGGGTGCCGCGCTTCCTCGCCAAGGCCGGCCTGTTCAGCGCGCCGTTCCCGGTCGGGCAGGTGATCAGGGGGTCCGGCCAGATCCCGGTGCATCGGGGCAGCGTGAACGCCGCCGAGGCGCTGCAGTCGGCGGTGGAGGCGCTGCGCCAGGGCCAGCTGGTGCTGATCTACCCGGAGGGCACCGTCACCCGGGACCCCGACTTCTGGCCGATGCAGGCCAAGACCGGCGTCGCCCGGCTGGCCCTGATGGTGCCCGAGGTGCCGGTCATCCCGGTCGGCCAGTGGGGTGCGCAGAACTTCCTGGACTACTACCACAAGAAGTTCCGTCCGCTGCCGCGCACCGAGGTGCTGGTCTCGGCCGGCCCGCCGGTGGACCTGTCCGACTTCGCCGGCCGGCCACCGTCGCACGACGTGCTGCACGCGATGACCGACCGGATCATGATCGCGGTACGCGACGAGGTGGCCGCCCTGCGCGGTGAGCCCGCGCCGGTCGCATTCGCCCGCCGCCCGGTGTCCAAGCCGGCGTCGAAGCCGGCGTCCAAGCCGGCGTCGAAGTGAGCACGCCGATGCGGGCGGCGGTGCTGGGCGCCGGATCCTGGGGGACCGCGTTCGCCAAGGTGCTGACCGACGCCGGCACCGAGACGGTGCTGTGGGCCCGCCGGCCGGAGTTGGCCGAGGCGATCAACGCCAAGCACGAGAATCCGGACTACCTGTCCGGACTGATCCTGCCGCCCGGCCTGGTCGCCACCGCGGACCCGGCCGAGGCGCTGAGCGGGGTGGACCTGGTGGCCATCGCCATTCCGTCCCAGACACTGCGGGACAACCTGGGCGGCTGGGTGCCGTTGTTGCCGCCGGAGGCGAGCCTGGTCAGCCTGATGAAGGGCATCGAGCTGGGCACCGTGAAGCGGATGAGCGAGGTGATCGGCGAGGTGGCAGGCGCCGAGCCGGGCCGGGTTGCGGTGGTGTCCGGGCCCAACCTGGCCCGCGAGATCGCCGCCGAGCAGCCGACCGCGACCGTGGTGGCCTGCATCGACCCCGGCCGGGCGGCCGCCATCCAGGACGCCTGCACCGCGCCGTACTTCCGGCCGTACACCAACCCCGACGTGGTCGGCACCGAACTCGGTGGCGCGGTGAAGAACGTGATCGCGCTGGCCTGCGGAATGGCCGTCGGCATGGGCTACGGCGACAACACCACCGCCTCGCTGATCACCCGGGGGCTGGCCGAGACGTCCCGGCTGGGCATGGCGCTGGGCGCCGACCCGACGACCTTCGCCGGCCTGGCCGGCCTGGGCGATCTGGTCGCCACCTGCGCCTCGCCGTTGTCGCGCAACCGCAGTTTCGGCGAGCGGCTGGGCCGCGGCGAGACCCTCGAGCAGGCCCAGGCGGCCACGCACGGCCAGGTCGCCGAAGGGGTGAAATCCTGCCGGTCGGTGCTGGACCTGGCGAACCGGCACGGGGTGGACGTACCGATCACCAAGGTGATGGATGCGGTCTGCCACTCCCGGCTGCGGCCGGTCGACGCGGCCAAGCTGCTGATGAGCCGGTCCACCAAGAGCGAATGAGCGTCGGCTAGCCTCGACAAGCATGGCTGAACGGATCCGGGTCGGGGTGCTCTACGGCGGCCGCAGCAGCGAACATGCCATCTCGGTACTGAGCGCCGGGTGCGTGCTGGACGCGCTGGACCCGGCCCGCTACGACGTGATCACCATCGGCATCACCCCGACCGGGGCCTGGCTGCCCACCTCTCCGGACCCGGCCCAGCTGCGGACCGCCAACCGGCAGCTGCCCTCGGTGGCCGAGCCGGCCGGCGGCGCGGTCACCCGGTTCGGTTCCGGGCCCGGCTCCGCGCTGGACCGGCTGGGCGAGCTGGACGTGGTGATCCCGATGCTGCACGGCGCCAACGGCGAGGACGGCACCGTGCAGGGCATGCTCGAGCTGGCCGGGGTGCCGTACGTCGGCTCCGGGGTGCTGGCCAGTGCCGCCGCGATGGACAAGGCCTTCACCAAGACGGTGCTGAGCGCGGCCGGGCTGGTGGTGACCCCGGCGATGGTGGTGCGCCAGGGTCGGCCGGTGCGCACCATGGACGTGCAGCACCTGGGGCTGCCGCTGTTCGTCAAACCGGCCCGGACCGGTTCCTCGGTGGGCATCAGCCGGGTCACCGACTACGGCGAGCTGGCCGAGGCGCTGGAGCTTGCCTTCCGGCACGACGACAAGGTGCTGATCGAGGCCGGGATGGCTGGCCGGGAGCTGGAATGCGGGGTGCTGCAGGACGCCGACGGCTCGGTCTCGGCGTCGCTGCCGGCCGAGATCCGGCTGCGTCCGGGCTTCGACTGGTACAGCTTCGAGGCCAAGTACCTGGACGACTCCAGCGACTTCGACATCCCGGCCCAGATCGGCGAGGCCGCCGTGAAGCAGGTGCAGGACATCGCCTGCCAGGCCTTCGAGGTGCTCGAATGCTCCGGCCTGGCCCGGGTGGACGGCTTCTGGATGCCGGACGGGCAGTTCGTGCTGAACGAGGTGAACACCATGCCCGGCTTCACCCCCATCTCGATGTACCCGAAGATGTGGGCCGAGACCGGGGTCAGCTACCCGGAGCTGCTGGACCGGCTGATCGCCACCGCACTGGCCCGCGGCAAACGCTGAGGCACTTTGAACTACAAGCGCGATGAGCGCTCGCGCGAAGAGCGATCAGCTCGGCGAGTGAGCATCGCAGGCGAAGCCGAGGAGCGGAGCGAGCGGCGCGATGAGCGCTCGCGCGAAGAGCAATCAACACAGTGGCAGCTTCGGGTTGGTGGTGTTGCCGGCCGCGTCGGTGGCGGTGCACAGCTGCGGCAGCGCCTGGATCGCCGGGGCCAGCAGCGGCAGCGGCTGGTCGGCACCGGCCGGCACGGTCACCTCGATGTACACCGACCGGTCCACCGTGGTGTAGACGGTCTGGGCCTTCTGCGGATCCGGCTGCCAGATGACCGAGTTCACGTCGAGCAACTGGGCAGCCTGCGGGCTGCCGAGCAGGGCCGGCCGGACCACCCCGCAGCGCAGCACGATCGCCGGATCGCCCCAGGCCACCACGAAGGAGGAGTTGGTGTCGGTCTTGCGCGGCGCGAGCGTGCCGAGTTGCACCGGCAGCTTGGCGAACACCGTCACGCAGGCGCGCTGGGTGGCCGGGTTCGGTGACGGCGGCGCGGCCACCGTCACCGCCGGCAGCGGGCCGCTGCCGGCCGGATGAGCGGTGCCCGACCCGGGACCGGAACCGGTCTGGTGTGCGGTGAACAGGAACGCCAGGACGACGGTGACCGGCAACGCCACCGCGGTAGCGATCAGGGCGGCCCGGCGCTGGTTGCGGTCGATCGGTGAACTCCCCGGCGAACGGTTACAGGTGGACGACCGGACAGGTCAGGGTCCGGGTGATGCCGTCCACGCCCTGCACCCGCGCCACCACCAGCCGGCCCAGCTCGTCCATGTTCTGGGCCTCGGCCCGCACGATCACGTCGTACGGTCCGGTGACGTCCTCGGCGAGCGTGACTCCGGGCAAGCCGGCGATCTGCTGCGCCACCGCGGCGGCCTTGCCGACCTCGGTCTGGATCAGGATGTAGGCACTGACGGTTTCGGGCACCAGGAATCCTTTCGTGGATGCTGCGCAGACGTTCGAACTCGCTGCCGCGCAGGCACCTGTCGTCGCTGTCGCGCATACAATTTCTCGTCGCCGCCGCGCGCGTATTTTCTCGTCGCCGCCGCGACACTGAACCTAGCGCACCGATGCCGGCCGGGACGTGTGAGGATTCTCGGGGCGGGACGCAGGTCACCGCCGCCGGCCGTCGCCGGCGGCCAGAAGCAGGGAGGCGCGGCCATTTCCGAGGCGGTTTCACTCAAGACCATCGGCGAGCTGGGTGAGTCCGGCCTGATCCGGCGGATCACCGCCGCGCTGCGCCAGCCCGAGTCGACGCTCGTCGGGCCCGGTGACGACGCCGCGGTGCTGGCCACCCCGGACGGCCGGGTGGTGGCCGGCACCGATCTGCTGATCGAGAACCGGCATTTCCGGCGGGACTGGTCGACCGCCAACGACATCGGCCACAAGGCGGCCGCCCGCAACTTCGCCGACATCGTCGCGATGGGCGCCCGGCCGACGGCGCTGCTGGTCGGGCTGGCGGCACCGGCCGGTACCGAGATCAGCTGGCTGGACGGGCTGCTCGCCGGGCTGGCCGAGGAGTGCGCCGAGGTGGGTGCGGGCGTGGTCGGCGGTGACGTCAGCGCCGCCGAGCTGGTGATCCTCGCGGTGACCGCGCTGGGCGAGCTGGGCGGCCGGCCGCCGGTGTTGCTGTCCGGTGCCCGGCCGGGCGACCTGGTCGGCTGCGCCGGCCGGCTGGGCTGGGCCGCGGCCGGCTTCGCGGTGCTCTCCCGCGGTTTCCGGTCGCCGGTGCAGGTGGTCAACGCCCACCGCCGGCCGGAACCGCCGTATGCCGAGGGGGTACGGGCGGCCGAACTGGGCGCGACCGCGATGACCGACGTCTCGGACGGCCTGGTGGCCGACCTGGGCGCCATCGCACGGGCCAGCGCGGTGCGGATCGACCTGAGCTCGGCCGCGCTGCAGCCGGCTGCCAAGCTGCGCGACGTGTCCTCGGCGCTGAACGCCGACCCGATGAGCTGGGTGCTCGGCGGCGGGGACGACTACGGCCTGGTCGCGACCTTCCCCAACGACGCCCGGCTACCCGATCCGTGGACGGTGATCGGGCGGGTCAGCGAGGGCGCCGGGGTGCGGCTGGACGGCCTGCCCGCGCACGCGCCCGGGCACGAGCACTTCCGGTAGCGCTTCACGCTGAGGTAGTGCGGATATGGCGAAGGCCGGCCCCGGAATCGGGACCGGCCTTCGAAAGCTTCGGTGGGTGCGACTAGCCGCGGGTGACCTTGCCGGCCTTCAGGCAGGACGTGCACACGGTGATCCGGCGCCGGGTGCCGGGCGCGACCAGCGCGCGGACGGTCTGCACGTTCGGGTTCCACCGGCGATGCGTCCGGCGGTGCGAGTGCGAGACGGACATGCCGAAGCCGGGCCCCTTGCCGCAGACATCGCAGTGGCTGGCCACCATGGCCTCCTTCAAGACGAGTTTCGAGAACGTACGCACCGGCAAGCCGGGCAACCGGACCAGTGTAGCCGGGCGGTCCGGTGGCCACCAAAACCGGCCACCGGCGGCCGGTCCCAGTAGGGTGCGGACATGCTCGACGTGCTGGACGCCGCCGCGGTCCGCCGCTGGTGCCACGCCGCGGCCGAGTCGATGGCGGCGCACCGGGACGAGATCGACGACCTCAACGTGTTCCCGATCCCGGACGGCGACACCGGCACCAACCTGGAACTGACCCTGCGCAGCGCGGCCGAGGCGGTCGCGGCCGACCGGTCAGCGGCGACCGGCGAGGTGCTGCGGGCGATGGCCCGGGGCGCGGTGCTCGGTGCGCGTGGCAACTCCGGGGTGATCGTCTCCCAGGTGCTGTGCGGGCTGGCCGACGCGCTGGCCGGGCAGCACGAAGCCGACGGCCGGGCACTGACCG
>DASUAC010000543.1:0-6338 GCA_035763985.1 Jatrophihabitans sp.
AAGGTGATGGACTGACCGTTCGAACCGTGCACGCCGCTGCCGTCGACGGTGATCGAGTTGCCGTTGGGGTCGGTCTCCGACACAAGGCCACTGCTGGTATCCAGGAGGTATACCTTGCCGTCCTTGGTGGTGAGCTTGTACCGGGTCGGCGAGTACAGCGGCCCGCTGATGTCGCTCCGGATGTTGCCGGCGAAGTCATAGGCGATGCCGCTGTCCACTGCCTCCAGCGTGGAGGTGGTGCCGGACTCGGCGGTGAAGGCTGCGGAGCCGAGGAAGTAGAACGCAGAGAAGCCGCCGGACGGGGTGAAGTCGAACTTCTCCTCATGCTGATCGGGGAAGGTGACCGTCACCGTGTGCTTCACCGAGCTCTTGAACGCGTACTGGCAGCCGAACAGGCTGCACTGGGCCGGGTATTCGGTCCAGCCGCCGGCGCCGAGGGTGCGGTTGGCCGAGACCCGGAAGTTGCCCACCGAAACCTGCCAGCCCACTCCGAAGTCACCGAGCCGCGGATCGGTGCTGTCGTAGCTGCGCAGCACCTGCATCGGCAGGCCATTCACCGACTGGTTGGCGTCGGTGTAGGTGGTGACGTAGCGGCCGAGCTTGAGCTTGCCGTCGACGTTCACCGTGCTGGTTGCTGTTTGCAGGCCGCCGTTGCTGGAGTTAGCCGTGACGGTCAGCGTGTACGAGTCATTGGGCAGCACGGTCGGGTCGAACGTCGCCAGCGTGTCCGGTGGCGCACCGTCGCCGTGGGCCAACGTCACCGCGGGCGAGCCGGGCGAGACGGCTTGGTAGCTGAGCGTCCAGGAGGTGACGGTCTCCCCGTCCGGCGGAGTGATCGTCGCCCGCACCGGCGTGGGTGCGGTGACCCGGCTGCCGTCGGCCGGCGACAGAATCGAGATCGTCGGCGCCGCTGCGGCCAAGTTCTGGCCGGGGTTGTTCGGGTCTGGCACCGTGCCGGCGGGAAGCGACCAATGCACGGACACGGCGCCGGAGACGGCTCGCTGCCCGCTGATGAACGTGACGGCCTGGACGCTGTCGTCGCCGGCCGACGATGCTATGTAGGACAGCTCAGCAGTGCCGTCCACGTCGGTCGTACCGGCGACGTAGCCGGGGTGCGCCCCGGTGATCGCGAGGTCCACCGGGGCGTTGCCCACCGGCAGGCCGGAAGCGTCGAGCACATCCACGCGGAAGCTCTGTTGGGAGCCGGCGGCCGCCTGCACGGACGTCACCTTGGCCGTTCCGCCGGCCAACGGGCTCAGCATGACGCTGCCAGCGGGCGGCAGCGGGTGGTCGACACCCGTGGCCGATCCACCGATCCGGTCCCACGGGTGCGACTCGTTCCAGAAGCAACCGTTGACGGTCATTGCGCGGTCGGCGTCCGTGTACGTCGTCGTCTCGCCGGCGATGGTCACGTGAATCTGCGGAAGCGGCCCGCTCGGGCCGCAGACGACCTCGGATATGTCGAAGTTCTCGCCGTACGTCTGCGCGAGGATGAGCGTGCCGTGCGCCGGTACGACGACCTCGCCGTTGGGAGCGTACGGATGCCAGATGTCGCCGACGTGATACGTGCCGATGTCGACCGTGACCTTGTCCAGCGTGATCGGCGTGTCGGAGGTGTTGTCGAACCGGATAGCCGCGCCGTCGGCCGTGACGTTGTTGCCGATGAACGTCACACCGGGCGAGCCCTGCCACGGGTACGGGAAGGTGCTGTTGCCGCCTGAACCCACGATGTCGGCGTAGCCGGCGTAGACGGACAACGGCGACTCGTCGGCAGTGAACGACGCCGTCTGCATGACCAGCGACAGCTGCGATCCGCAGCCGGTGTAGTCGACCTCGTACGGGTAGGAGCCGGCGGCGGGGAAGTGCACGGTGACGGTGCCATTGCGTACCGACGACGACATCGTGTTGTCGCCGCCGACCACCTGATAGGCGTCGAACGCGGACAGCCGCCCGTGGGCGATGTTCTCGTACAGGCCGCCGACCCGGATCGCACCGCCGCCGACACCGAACAGGAAACCGGTTCCGTACTGGAACCGGAGCGTCACGTCGGAGGCCTGCGCCACCACCAGTTGCGCGGTGAACGCGGCATCGAAGCAGGTCATGTCACCGACGCCGGCTTGGCGGCCGTTGCCCTGAGCCGGAAGCGCGCCGAGTCCGTTGCCCAGCAGATCGAGGGTGACGTCTGTGAACGGTCGAGTCGCCGGGGTGACACCGGTGATGTCGTGCGGCAGCGCGCCACTTGGCGGGTCGAACGCGAGCGAGGGGAACGACTGTGCGAAAGCAGGTGTGTCGCCGGGCTTGGCGACGAACGTGGTCGCGTTCGTCGGCTCCGGGAAGAACCGCCCGTCGACCGTCGTCGTGCCGACCGGTGCGATCGGGCCGGTCGCGGTCACCCAGCCGATCTGAGCTGTGTTGGATTCCACCTGGGTGGTGCCTGCGACGGCCTTGGCCTGGGCGGTGTCCTGCCCGGCGGCCGTTCCGGTGTAGTGGAAGGTTGCCACGCCGGCGCTGTTCGTGTTGACCGTGCCGGTCACCACGTTGGTGCCGCGGACATCCAGCGTAACCGCGATGTTGGGCATCGGCTGGCCGTTGCGGTCGACCAGGGTGGCGGTCAGCACCTGATCGGTGCCGACCACATCCGGGCCGGCCGACGCCGGGGACAGCGTCAGCGTCGACCCGACCAGCGAGGACTGCACGGTGGTGGTGAAGCTGGCCGAGACCGGCCCGTACGGGTTGCCGTTCGCATCGGCCCAGCGCACCTGGGCGGTGTCGGTCAGCGGGCCGTCCGGCTGGTCGGCCGGCACCGGGAAGGCCGCGGTCGCGGTGGCGCTGCCGCCCGGCGCCAGGCTGTCCGGCGCGCCCGTGACGGGGGCCGTGCCGCCGGCCGGCACGGAGTCGGTCAACGCGATCTGGCCCGCCGCGGCACCGCCGGTGTTCTGCACCGGCAGCCGGTACGTGCCGGCGTCACCGGCATCGATGCTGGCCGGCCCGGTCTTGCCTACGCTGACGATCGGCAGGTGCTCGGTGGTGGACACCGGATCCGCGCTCGCGCTCACCGGCGACCCAGCGCCTGTCCCGGTGGCCTTCGCGCTCGCGGTCAGTGTTGTGCCCTCGACCGCGGCCAGCCGGCTCAGGTACGCCGCGTCCGCCTCGCTCACGCCGGGCGGAGCCACCGTCGGCACGATGTACTTCGCCGGCACGTCCACGCTGCCGCCGACCGGGATGCTGGCCAGCCCCGGCACGCTGGACTGGTCCACGGTCCTGCTGCTGCCGTCCGGCAGCGTGAAGGCGACCGAGACTCCGGTGACCGGGTTTCCGCCGGCCGGGATCGGGTCGGTGAAGTCGGCCCGGTAGACGTACGGCTGGCCGACCTGCGGATCCCGCGGCGTCACCTCGACATGCACCACGTTGCGGATTCCGCTGCTGCGCTTGGGATCCGCCAGCACCGCAACCTGTGCCGCGGACAGCGTCAGCTCGGCCGTGTACGCCCAGGATGCCGTCGCGCCACCGCCGAGCGCGGTGCCCAGCACGTGGTCGCCGTCGCTCGGGTAGGTCACATCCGAGGCGGGGACCGGGGTGGTTGTCACGCTCAGGCCGGTGGTGGCCGGCGAGGGCGCCACCGGCGTCCAGCCGGACTGCGTCGCCTGATAGCCACCGAGCGACACCCACGTCTTGCTGGCCACGTCGTGGTACTCGACCTCGTCGTACCAGTCGGCCAGTGTGCCGGGGTTGTCCGGCACCTCGACCGCCGAGTACGCACCGGTCAGCGTCATCACCGCGCCGGTGTTCGTCACCCGCGCGGTGTAGGTGAGCGCGTCGCCCGGGATCGCGGTCGATTTGTCCACCGCAAGCGTCGCGGCCAACGTCGGCGCCACCGAGGCACCGGTGACCGTCTTGGTCAGCTGCAGGCTGGCATTGCCACCGTTCGCAGCAGCCGGTGGCGCAACCGCCACCACCAGCCCAAAGGCGACTGCCGCCGAAGTCAGGGCGGCAAGAAGGACAGAACGGGACAGACGGCGACCAACGCGCACGGCCGAAACCCCCACAATCTGCTTTGTGAGCATGGCAAAGCAACGAATGACGAGACAGCTTGCGGAACTAACAAAGGCCGTATGCGGGTACGGTGGGCCACAGTCTGGACTGACAGCGTTCGCCCTGTCAACGACTACCGAGCGGCGAGTCGTCGCCGACCGCGTCCGAGGCTCCGATCGCCGCGCTCGGCGAGCTGCCACCCAAGCGGCGTAGCGGGAACGTCGTCCCGGTCAGGAGATGGTGATGCTGCCGGGCTCGGTTGTCTTGGTGCCCGCGCTGTCGGTGACCGCCACCGTAAAGGTGAACGTGCCCGTCGTGGTCGGAGTACCGGAGAGCCCGGCCGGCGCTGAGGGCTTGAGCGTGAGTCCCGGTGGGAGCTGTCCCGCGGGAATCGACCAGGTGTACGGCTGCACCCCGCCGTCGGCGAAGAAGTTGACCTGATAGGCCACGCCGATGTTGCCGGCCGGACAGCAGGAGCCGGAGGTGATCACCAGCGGGCGGGGCGAGTTGATGGCCAACCGGAAAGCTTGCCGCGCGGTGTTCCGCGCCCCGTCGGTCACCTGGACGGTGAATGTGCTGGTCTGAACCGTGGTTGGCGTGCCGGTGATCTGAGTCGAATCCACGCTGTAGTACCTGGCCATTGTCAGGCCAGCCGGCAGCGAACCACTGACGATCTTCCAGGTGTACGGCGTCGGCCCCGAACCGCCGCTCGAGGTGATCGGCACGTTCAGAAAGGTGCCGACGTAGCCCGGGCCGAGGTCACACACCCCATTGGCGCAACTAAGCCCGGCGGTGTTGATGATCAGCGACTGCGCGGAGGCGGGGCTGGCCAGGCCGCACACCAGCAACAGCGAACCGGCCGCCATGGCCGCGGCGAGCAACCTGCGCATCACGCCACCTCCGAGATCCTGAGCCGGTCCATGCCGGTGCCCTTGCCCACCCGACGCGTTCCGGCCGGACGGCAAGTGCCCAGCAGCGTAAACGATTGGGCGGGAGCAGTGGCGCTATTCGGGCGCATCGTGATCAATGCGATGCTTCGAGCATGCGGCCGTTATGCCTGCTATGCCTAGGTCCGACGCCGGATAGCGTGCCAGAGTGGCCGGCCCGCCAATGACATCACCCACCAGCCGCTGTGCCTCGCATCGTTGACGATCCAGGTCAATGCGAGCGCGATCAGCACGCCGATCGCCAGCCGCTAGGTGTCGCCGACCGAACCGGCGGCAGTGACAGAATCGGCGGATGCCCTTGCCGCTCACCGACTTCATCGCCGGCCTGCCCAAGGCCGAGCTGCACGTCCATCACGTCGGATCCGCCTCACCACGGATCGTCGCCGAGCTGGCTGCCCGGCACCCGGCCGCCGGGGTGCCGGCCGATGCAGAGCTGCTCGCCGAGTTCTTCACCTTCCGCGACTTCAACCACTTCATCGAGGTGTACCTGGCGGTGGTTGCGCTGATCCGCGACGCCGCCGACGTCCGGATGCTGACCTACGAGGTCGCCCGCGAACTGGCCGGCCAGCAGGTCCGGTACGCCGAGCTGACGGTTACCCCGTATTCCTCGGTACATCGCGGCATTCCGGCGGAGGCGTTCTGCGAGGCGATCGAGGACGCCCGGCTGGCTGCCGAACGCGACTTCGGCACCGTCCTGCGCTGGTGCTTCGACATCCCGGGCGAGGCCGGCCTGGCGGCCGCCGAGCTGACCGCCCGGATCGCCACCGAACTGCAGCCCGCGGGGCTGGTCAGCTTCGGCCTGGGCGGTCCGGAGGTCGGCGTGCCCCGTGCGCAGTTCCAGCCGTACTTCGACCAGGCCCGTGCGATCGGGCTGCGCAGCGTGCCGCACGCCGGTGAGACGACCGGCCCGGAAACGATCTGGGACTCCATCCGGCTGCTCGGCGCCGAACGGATCGGGCACGGCATCTCGGCCGCGACCGATCCGGAATTACTCGACTACCTAAAGGAGAACCAGATCGCCTTGGAGGTCTGCCCGACCTCCAATGTGGCCACCCGGGCGGTGCCCAGCCTGGCCGAGCACCCGCTGCCCCGGCTGGCCGAGGCCGGCGTGCCGATCACCGTCAACTCCGACGACCCGCCGATGTTCGCCACCGACCTGAACAACGAGTACGCGATCGCCGCCGACCTGCTCGGGCTGGACCGGGCCGGGCTGGCCGAGCTGGCCAAGGCCGCGGTGAGCGCCTCGTTCGCCCCGCAGGAGGTCAAGCGGCTGCTGGCTGAGGAGATCGACGATTACCTGAAGCTGACGGACTGAACTACTGGCTGGACTTGGGATCCAGCGCATCCCGCAGACCGTCG
>DASUAC010000544.1:0-2495 GCA_035763985.1 Jatrophihabitans sp.
CGGCGCCGACCGGGTCGGCGCCGCCGCTCGGCTGCTCAGTACTCAGGCGCCGCCGTCCGCACCACCGTCGGCGCCGGCATCGCCCGCACCGCCATCGGCGCCACCGTCGGCCCCGGCGTCACCGGCACCGCCGTCCGCGCCACCGTCCGCATCCCGGTGGCCGGCGCCACCGTCCGCATCCCGGTGGCCGGCACCGCCATCGGCGCCACCGTCGGCACCGGCATCGCCGCCGCCCCGGATACCGCCGTCGGCGCCGGTGTCACCCGCACCACCGTCCTGCACGCCGGGCACGCCGTCGGCGCCGCCGTCGCCAGTTCCTTCGTCCCTCATGTGTTTGCTCCTATCGCAGGGTAGGCGGCGCGCCGGACGCCCGGCCGCCACGACGGGCCGGCTGCTCGGCCCGGCTCCTACGCTAGCGAGGAAGCCAGCCGGGCGACAGGCAGTACCGCTAAGCCGGCGTGGTGACCGTGCTGTCCACCGGTTGCGCGGATCCGTCGGCCACTACTGCCGGATGTCGGGCCGTACCGGCAGCGGCCCGGCCGGCCAGTCGCCGCAGGCTGAGCCCGCCCAGCCCGGCCGCGACCAGACAGGCCAGCGCGCCCAGCCCGAGACCGGCCCGGCCGCCGAGCCATTCACTGATCCAGCCGGCGATCGGGCCGCCGATCGGCGTCGAGCCCATGAAGGCCACCGCCCACAGCGCCATCACCCGGCCGCGCATCTGTGGGCTGGCCGCCAGCTGCAGGGTGCTGTTGCCCTTGGACAGGAAGCCGACGCTGGTCGCGCCGACCAGGCCGAGCGCGAGCAGCTCCAGCCAGAGCGTCGGCGCCAATGCCGCGGCGGCGAGCACCACGGTGAACACCGCGGCCGAGTTCACCAGCGACCGGACCCCGGTCTGCCCGCGCGCCGCCACGTACAGCCCGCCGATCACCGCACCCGCGCCCATCGCCGCGGTCATGAAGCCGTAGGTGGACGCCTGCCCGCCGAAGGTCTGCTTGGCCAGCACCGGCAGGGTGACCGAGAACTCGTACGCCAGGCAGCCGACGATTGCCATCATCAGCAAGGGAATCGCCAGCCGCGGGTTGCCGCGCACATAGCGCAGGCCTTCCCGCAGCTGTCCCTTGGCCCGGGCCGCCGGGGTGGACCGCTGCAGCGTGCTGGTGTCCAGCGTGGCCAGCGAAGTCACCACCGCCACGAAGCTCAGCGCGTTGAGCAGGAAGCAGATGCCGACCCCGCCGGTGCTGATGATGATGCCGGCGACCGCCGGACCGACCGCCCGCGCGGCGTTCACCAGCACCGAGTTGAGGCTGACCGCGTTACGCAGATCCTTCGGCCCCACCATCTCCAGCACGAACGACTGGCGCGCCGGGTTCTCGAAGCAGTTGTTCATGCCGAGCAGGAAGGCCAGCAGGTAGACCTGCCACAGCTGCACCACCTGGGTGATGCAGAGCAGGCCGAGCACCAGCGCGAGCACACCCATCATCGACTGCAGCGCCATCATCAGCTTGCGCTTGTCCAGCCGGTCGGCGACCACCCCGCCGTACGGCCCGAGCAGCAGCACCGGCAGCGTCTGCAGGGCGACCATCACGCCGAGCTTGGTTCCGGATCCGGTCAGTTCCAGCACCAGCCAGGACTGCGCGACGGTCTGCATCCAGGTGCCGACCAGCGAGATCGCCTGGCCGCTGAAGTACCTGCGGTAGTTCGGGTTGGCCAGCGCCGCGAAGGTCTGCCGGCCGAGGGCGGCCATCACCGGGCGGCTCCGAGCGGGGTCGCCCGCCGGCCCGGGACCGAAGCCGCCTCGAGTGGTGCCGTCCGCTGGGACCGCAGGCCGGCGTGCATCTGGTCGGCCAGCGCCTCCATGGCCGGCAGTGCGTCGAGCAGGTCGGCCGCCTGGCCGGCCGGCAGCGCGCCGAGCTGGCGGGCGAACACCTCGGTCCGCCGCTTGCGCAGCTTCAGCTGCAGGCTGCGGCCGGCTGCCGTCAGGCCCACCCGCACCGACCGCCGGTCGGCCTCGTCGCTGCCCCGGGTGATCAGCCCGGCATCCTCCAGCTGACCCACCACCCGGGACAGCATGGTCGGGTTCAGCCCTTCGATCTCGGCCAATTCCCCCATCCCGACCGACTTCAGCCGGGCGACCGTGCCGAGCACGGACAGCTGGGTACGGGTGAAACCCGCCTCGTTGGACATCCGGTCGACCGCCCGGGAGATCCGGGCCAACGCGATCCGCAGTCGAGCCACGTCGTCGATGTCGAGTTGCTGCGCCATCTGCTGCTCCATTACTTGCCTATCGGCAAGCATATACCTGCGCAGGCATGATCGCCATTGATTCAATCACCGGGCACCCGGCACGGTGACCGAACGCGACGCGGCCTCGACCGCGGCTCGAGTTGCCTCGACCAGGCCGGCTCCGGCCACCAGCCGGGCCGCCAGCACGCCGTTGAACACGTCGCCGGCGCCGGTGGTGTCGACGGCGGTCACCTCGGGTGCCGCGATCAGCA
>DASUAC010000545.1:0-16357 GCA_035763985.1 Jatrophihabitans sp.
CGGTGGGCGAGGCGGCCGCACTGCCGGTGGCCGAGCCGGCCGACCGCCGGATTCCGTCCGCCGGTGGATTGTTCGGCAGCCGCCGGCGGCTGGTTGCCACCGGGGCCGGCCTGGTCGCGCTGTGCGCGGTCTCCGGAATCACCGCGCTGCCGATCTCCCACCGCTGGACGCACGCACGCAACGTCCGGTACGTGCGAAACCTGCGCACCGACGTCGCCGCATTGGACCGGCAGGGGCCGTGGAGCCTCTACACCACCTATGCGCCCGCCGTCGTGGTCCGGTCCGACGCCGGTTACTACAGCCAGACGACGGTCATCGCGGCGCTGGTGACCGGCCATCCGGTGAGCGCGGACGAACTGGCCGAGCCGATGTACGTGGCCGACCCCGACGGGCATCTGCGGCCGGCCCGGTTCCGGTCGCTGGCCGGCGTGCCGGACTCCTGCGGCACCGGCCGGCTGCAGCCGCTCAGCCGGTCGCTGCCGCGAGGCCTCTGGAACGTGCAGCTGAGCTACCGGGTGAGCGGCCCGACCACGCTGCGGTTCGCGCTCGACCCGGGCACCGGGGGATCGATCGAGGCGACCGGGTCGGCGCGCGGCTTTCCGGTCAGCGGCTCCGGCCGGCTGACCTTCGCGCTACGGCCGTCCGCGATAGCCGGCCTGCGGCTGGACGCGACGCAGGCCGGCGTCTGCCTCTCGGACGTACAAATCGGACGGCCGGTGCCGGCCTAGCCGATCGGGCAACCGGCACCCGGCCTAGCCGATCGGGCAACCGGTAGCCGACCCGGTTCAGCGGGTCTCTACCGGCGTTAGGTGATTTTGGTGCATACTGCGCGGGTGCCCAGCGCGGTGAAGGCCGCCGAGCCGGCTGCCGTTCGACAGCGAGCGGCGCGCGGCGAATGGTGGCTGCTCGACCGGCTGGCACTGGCCTGGTCCGCGCTGACGGCGCTGGCGCTCTATCTCTTGATCGTCCGGGGCGGCTGGCTTGCCGACGACTTCCTCACCTTCGGCCAGGCCAGGCGATATCGGCTGAGCCTGGGGTATCTGGAGCGGACCACACTCGGCCATCCGCAACCGGGGATCCGGCTACTCGACTGGCTGCTGTACCGGATCTCGCCGATGAACTACCCGCTCGCCGCCGCGCTGATCTGCCTGGGCTTCGGATTCATGACCTGGCTGGTGTACCGGACCCTGCGGCTGGCGTTCCGGCCCAGTCCCTGGCACCTGGTGCTCACCGCGATGGTCAGCAGCACCGCGCTGTGGGTGCCGGTGGCCGCGTGGTGGGCGGTCGGCCCGGAGGTGGGTGGCTGCGCGGGGGCCGGCGTGCTGACCGTGTACGCCATGCTGCGCTGCCACCGCGGGCCGTACCGGCTGCTCTGGGGCGCGCTGGCCGGTGCCGCGTTGGCGCTCGGGCTGAGCTGCTACGAGCGGGCGCTGTTCGGCGGTGCGTTCGCGGCCTGGTTCCTGCCCGCGGTGACCTGCCGCTCGGTGCGGCCGCGGGAGGTGCTGGCGGTGCTGCGGCGGGCCTGGTCGGGATACCTCGCGTTGGCCGCGGTGGCGGCCGGTTACCTGGCGGCCTACCTGGCCCATGACCTGGTGCGCAGGCAGCCCGGCTACACCCACGGCCAGTTGCTGCGCTTCCTGTGGATCTGCTGGAGCCATACCTTGATACCCGGCCTGTTCGGCGGCAGCGTGGGCATCAGCAAGAACACCGCGGGTTCCTTCGCCGATCCGCCGCTGTGGTGGCTGACCGGCTGTCAGCTGGCGCTGCTGGTGCTGGTCGGCTACGGCCTGCTGCGCAACCGGCTGCGCGCGTTGCTGGCCTGGCTGGTCTTCGCGGGCCTCTTCCTGGTCGGGCAATACCTGATCGCGAGCGCCCGGCTGGCCGTCTTCGGAGTCGGGATCGCCGAGGAGTTCAGGTACGTCGCCGACCTGATGCCGCTGCTGGTGCTCACCCTGGGCATCAGCCTGCTCCGGCCAGCCGCGCTGGCACCCCCGCCTGAGCCGGTCCGGACGACCGAGCCGGTCCGGACGACCGAGCCGGTCCGGACGGTCGCGGCCGGCCGTCGGCAGCTGCTCGCCACCGGCGCCGGCCTGATCGCGTTGTGCACGGTCTTCCTGATCACCGCACTGCCGATCTCCGACCGCTGGGCGCACGGACCCAACGTCCGGTACGTGAAAAGCCTGCGGGCCGGCGTCAACGCACTGGACCGTGGCGGGCCATGGAGCCTCTACACCACCTATGCGCCCGCCTACCTGGTGCACTCCAGCGCCGGCCGCTACAGCCAGACACCCTCCGTCGCGGCGCTGGTGACCGGGCATCCGGTGAGCGCGGACGACCTGTCCAAGCCGATGTACGTGGCGACCGGGGACGGG
Source organism: Jatrophihabitans sp. (assembly GCA_035763985.1). Classification (GTDB taxonomy): domain Bacteria; phylum Actinomycetota; class Actinomycetes; order Mycobacteriales; family Jatrophihabitantaceae; genus Jatrophihabitans_A. The sequence continues at coordinate 2,373 of DASUAC010000545.1, forward strand.
CGGCTGAAGCCGGCCGTGCTGCAGCCGGCGGCGACGGTGCCGGACGTGTGCAGCAACGAGCCGCAGCAGTTCACGCTGCCGCTGAGCCAGCCGCTGCCGCGCGGCTATTGGAACATCCAGTTGCACTACCAGGTTCCGGCGCCGACCGTGCTGACGTTCGCGCTGGATCCGGGAACCGGCATCCAGATCGAGGCCTCCGGCAGCTACCGGCACTTTCCGGTGAGCGGCTCGGGTGAACTCACCTTCGCACTCCGCACCACCGCGATCCACGCCTTCCGAATGGATCTGGCGACGGCTGGCAGCTGCCTCTCCGATGTGCGGATCGGCCGGCCGGTGCCAGCCGATTGACCGCCCGCGGAACACGTCCCCGGAGGTCACGAACTCACCTCACACCGTGCGATACTGCGCCGGTGACCGGCGTGCTTGCCGTAGCCGAGCCTCCGGCGACAACCCGGGTGGCGGCTCGGTCCGAGTGGCGGCTGCTGGACCGGCTGGCGCTGGCGGTCTCGCTACTGTCGGCGCTGAGCCTGTATGCCCTGATCGGCCGAGGCGGCTGGTACGTCGACGACTACCTGAACTTCGGACTGGCCAAGCAGAACCCGCTGGACGGGGACTATCTGGACCTGCCGATCTTCGGTCATCCGCAGCCGGCCCCCCGGCTGCTGAACTGGGTGCTGTACCGGATCTCGCCGATGAACTACCCGCTCGCGGCGGTGCTGCCCTGCCTCGGCATCGGCGTCATGACCTGGCTGGTGTACCGGATCCTGCGGCTGGCGTTCCGGCCCAGCCCGTGGCACCTGGTGCTCACCGCGATGGTGGGCGTCACCGGACTGTGGGTGCCGGTGGTCGCCTGGTGGGCGGGCGGCCCGGAGATCGCCGCGTGCGTGGTTGCCAGCCTGCTCGTGGTGCACGCCATGCTGCGCTGCTACCGCGGCAGCCACCGGGTGTGGTGGGGGATGCTGGCCGGCTGCTGGCTGCTGATCGGGTTGGCCTGGTACGAGCGGGTGCTGTTCGGCGCGGCGTTCGCGGCCTGGTTCGTACCGGCGGTGAGCTGTCGGTCGGCCCGGCCGAGCCAGCTGCTGGCGGTGCTGCGCCGGGCCTGGCCGGGCTATCTGGCGATGACGCTGGTGGCGCTGGGCTACCTGCGCTACTACCTCACCCACCAACTCGTCAGGCCGGTGCCGGGGTACTCCCGGGCCGAGCTGCTGCACTTCTTCTGGGTCTGCTGGAGCCACGCGATGATCCCCGGCCTGTTCGGCGGGTCGCTGACCACCGGTCATCTCGACGTGCTGTCCTACGCCCGGCCACCGCTGTGGTGGCTGACCGTCTGCCAGTTGGCGCTGCTCGGCCTGGTCGGGTACGGCCTGCGCAGGAACCGCTGGCGCGCGGCGCTGGCCTGGCTGGCCTTCCTGGCGATCTTCCTGCCGGCCCAATACACCATCGCCAGCGCCCGGCTGTACGTGCACCACGCCCGGATCGGTCAGGAGTTCCGGTATCTGGCCGACCTGCTGCCGCTGCTGGTGCTCACCGTGGGCATCAGCGTCCTGCGGCCGGCCGTCCTGCTACCCGCGACGCAGCCGCGCCGGACCACTGCCGGTGCGGACCCGGCCGGGGAAGCCGGCACCGAGGCTGGCCAGCCGGGCAGTCGATGGCCGAACCGGCGGCACCTGCTGGTCACCGGTGCGGCGCTGGCTGCGCTGGCCTCGGTGTACCTGGTCTCGGCGTGGCCGGTGTCGGACCGTTGGGTGCACAGCCGGCACGTGACGTACGTGCAGAACGTCCGTGCCTCGGTGGCCGAACTGGACCGCCGGGGGCCGTGGAGCCTCTACACCACCTACACGCCCGGTGACGTGTCGCCGCCCGGCTACGGCTACTACAGCCAGACGCCCGAGGTGGTGGCGCTGATCACCGACCGGCCGGTGATCGCCGATGACCTGACCAAGCCGATGTACGTGGCCACCATGGAGGGCCAGCTCAAGCCGGCCAGGTTCGAACCGCTGGCGACGGTGGCCGGCGTCTGCAGCAGCAAACCGCGCAAGTCCATGCTGAGGCTGAGTACGCCGTTGCCGGTCGGGCGGTGGAACCTCCAGCTTCGCTACCGGGTGGCGGCGCCCGCCGTGCTGCGGTTCGCGCTGGACCCGGGCACCGGGGTGCCGATCGAGGCCACCGGCAGCTACCGCAGCTTCGAGGTGCACGGCTCCGGGGAACTGACCTTTCCCCTCCGGCTCAGCGCCGTCAAAGCCCTGCGGATAGATCTCCCGGCGGGCGGCAGTTGCGTCTCCGACGTGCGGATCGGCATACCGGTGCCGACCGGCTGACGCCGTGGCCGCAACGGCCGGCTGACGCCATGGTCGCAACGACCGGCTGACGCGTGGCCGCAACAACCGGCTGACGCCGGTGGCCGCAACGGCCGGACGGTGCCGGTCAGCCCTGGCACAGCCGGACGGTGCCGACCGTGCTCAGCTGGATCAGCCAGGGCACCGGCGAGCCGTCCGGCAGCGGCCGCAGCAGCATCACCTGGCGCGGGCCGATCGAGCCGAGCACCGCCAGCGCCGGGCCGAACCGGCGGACCCGTACCGCGATCGCCGAGACCGGGTCGCTGAGCGTGATGCCGGCGGCCGGCAGGCTCAGCCGTACCGCCAATGCTCGCTGTTGCGGCTGCAGCAGCTGGCAGCCGGCGCGTACGGTGAGCGGTTCGACCACCCCGGACGGCACCGTCACCGACCCGGCCGGGGTGACCGGTTGCGGACCGGCGGCCAGCAACTGCAGGGCACCGGCCTGCCGCAGCACCCGGTCGGCGTCGGCCCGAACGCCGGCGCTCTGCCGGGGCAGCGCGGACCACGACAGCGCGGGCGAACCCAGGCTGTGCACCGCCGAGAAGTAGCCGGCCGCGGTCACCACCGGCAGCAGCCGCGGATTCGGCTGATAGCGGGGGGCCGGCCGGCTGTGTTCCAGGGCGGCGAAGTCGGCCCGGGCATACGTGTCCACCGCGGTCAGCGAGGCGGCACCGCCGCGGAGCGGGGTGCTGCCGGCCCACACCGAGGCGGCGGTGGCCACCGCCCGCAGCGCGCCCACCAGCCGGGGCAGCCGGACTCCGCGCACCGCCTCGATGACGGCCAGCAGCACCACCAGCACGCCGCCGTACAGATACCGGCTGGCGCCGTAGTCGTGCGTGTGGACCCGGGTCAGCGCGGTCAGCCCCCACAGCACCACGCCGGTCGCGATCGCCGACAGCAGGTCGACCGGCAGCCGCCGGTGGGTCAGCTCCACCGCCAGCCGGCCGGCCACCAGCAGCACGATCGCCAGCCCGAGCCAGCTCGCCAGCGGCCGGTCCTGCAGCCAGGTGTGCCCGGTCAGCCCGGCGATGCTGGATTGGTAGATCCGGTGGAAGTACTGCCAGAGCTGGCTCGCCGAGCCGCCGACCGGTGGCGCGTCGGCTCGGCCGTAGTGCAGGTACCAGAGCCCGAAGACCACCGTCGGCACCGCCGGCACCCACCACCGCCGCCACTGCCGGCGCAGCGCCACCCGGACGAACGCACCGGCCAGCATCGCCAGGCCGGTGCCCGAGCAGGCGATCGCCGCGGTCAGGCAGAGGCAGCCGAGCACGTTCCGGCGCCGGCTCGGCACGGCGTCCAGGATGAGGAATCCCGTTAATCCGAAGGCCAATCCGCCGATGAAGGTGATCTGGAACGGCCAGAGCAGGGTCTGCCACGCCGCGCCGAGCAGCAACAGCAGGACGGCCGGGAGCACCGCGACCAGCGGGCCCAGCCGGATCCGGCCGTAGCGGTAGAGCGCGAAGCAGGCCGCCAGATGGCAGAACATCAGCAGCAGCCGGTACGGCAGGTAGGCGCGCAGGCCGGCGGTGGCGAACAGCAGGTGGTAGGCCAGCACCGGCAGTGCCACGAAATGCCCGTTGTGCGCGGCCAGGAAGTTGCCGGGCCGCCAGCCGCGCCGGGACTGGATCCAGCTCCACTCGTCGTAGAAGAACGAGGTGTGTCGCCCCAGGTAAAGCAGATACACCGCGCTGGCCAACCCGCAGGTCGCGAAGACCAGGTGCCCGGCCAGCTCCGGCCAGTCACGCCGGGCAGGAACGACCTGCGGCTCGGCAGTGAGCGCCTGCGTGGTCACCACGTCACCGCCTGCCGGCCACCAGTCGTCCGGTCACCGACGGCGCGGTCAGCCGACCGCGGTGCTGGTGACGTCCATTCCGAGTGCGGTGGACGGCAGCCGCCAGAAGCCGTCGTCGAAGCCGAGCACCAGCTGCACGTCGGTGTTGCCGGCCGCGGTGACCACCTCATAGCCGGCATTGTCCGGGTAGCTGGTGGCGATCGCGGCCACGTCGGCCCGCGGGACCTTCGCGCTGCCGCCGCCGACCACCTTGCCGCTGCGGTCGACCAGCAGGGCGCACTGGGTCGGCACCCCGCGCCGGACGATCCAGCCTTTCAGCTGCCGGGTGCTGCCCACCACCTTGTCGGAATCCAGCTGTCCGTAGGTGGGGAAGGCTTCCTTCGGCATCGTCCGCACCTTGGACAGGTCGATCGTGGCGTACGGCTTGACTCCGCAGCCGACGGTGTAGCCGCTGGTGTACGGGTAGGCGTGCAGCGCCTGCAACCGCGGAATCTGGGCGTGCGGGTCCTGGACCAGCGAACCGAAGACGTCCACCGCGTTGAACCGCAGCCCGGCGGCGATCACGTCCTGCTCGGCGCTCTGGCTGACGGCCGGGCCGAACAGCACCGGGCTGGCACCCCAGAACACCAGCACCGCCGCCACCACCGCCAGCGCCCGCACGCCCAGCTCGCGTGGCGACCGGACGGTACGCAACGCGATCACCGCGAGCGCGATCCAGAACAGGGCGGACAGCGAGACGTACCGGCTCTGCGCACCGTCGCCGCTGAAGGCCAGGTTGCGGCCGAAGGAGATCAGAGCCGAGGCGGCCAGCACGTAGGTCAGCACCCCCCACCACGGGATCAGGTCGACGAACTGCTCGCGGGCGACCCAGTACCGGATGGCGCAGGCGATCAGCAGCACCAGTCCGAGGGCCGAGATGAGCAGGCCGAGCGAGCCGCCGGACGGATCCCACAGGGTGGCCAGGTTGGTCAGGTAGGTCTGCAGCAGCAGGCCCGGGTCGTGCCCGTGCGCGCCCGCGGTACCGGCATGCGCGGTGGCCTTGTAGACGGCCAGCGCGCCGAGCAGCAGGCCCAGCGGCAGCAGCCAGCGCCACCGCCGGTCCCGGCGCAGCAGCGCGACCACGATCAGCGCCACCGGCACGCCGAAGCCGGTGCCGTAGCTGAGCAGCGCCAGCGCCGCCGCGATCACCGCGAGCACGGTGCGGCCGCGGCTGGCCAGCAGGATGCCGACCAGCGCGAGCAGGTTCGCGGTCAGCCAGGCGGCGCCGCTCATGCCGCGCACGTAGTTCCAGGCACCGGACGGGCAGAACAGCACCGCGCTGGCGGCCAGCAGCAGCAGGCTGCGGGTCAGCGGGCTCCAGGTACGCGGCAGCAGCAACCACAGGATGGCCACCGTGACGATCGATGCCAGCAGCGAGTAGTAGCCGAGCGAGTGGTTGGTGCCGCCCAGCAGCTTGGCGTCGAGGTAGTACAGCACCTGCGGGACGAAGAACGGGTGCTCGTTCTGGTAGGTGAACAGGCCGCGCAGGTGCAGGCCGCCGGACGGCGTGGTGATCCGCAGCATGGCCGACCAGTAGTCCTGGTAGTTCAGGTTGGTGCTCTGGTGGATCCGGCGCACCATCAGCAGCGGCGGCAGCAGGGCGGCCAGCCAGAGCAGGGTGATCGGCTGCAGCCATCGGTCGGCCCGGCTGCCCAGGCCGGCCCGGCGGCTGCGCCGGTCGGCGGGGTCGGTCGGAGCGGCCCGCCGGGCGCGCCGGGTCGGCTGGCCGGCGCTCGGTTGTGCTGCGGTGGGTTGGTCGGTGGCCGCCTGCTCCGCGGTCGGCTGCTCGGAACTGGCGTGTCCGGGCGAGGAGATGCTGGTGATGACCGGCTCCATCCTGCGATCAGTGGGTGCGCTGGCCGGCCAACGATTCCGGCGGGACGGCGGCCGGTTGCGCGGCACCGGCGGATTGCGCGGCACCGGCCGGTAGCGCTGTGCCGGTCACGCGGCCGGCGGCCAGGACGCCGTTCGGTGACCCGGCCGGCTGCCCGGCGCGGCTCTTGATCGGAATCGAGGTGTCCAGGTTGCGGTCGGTGCGGTGGATGATCAGCTCGGCCAGCAGGCCCATGCCGACCAGCTGGACGGCCAGGATGTCGAGCAGGATGCCCAGCTGCAGCAGCGGCCGGGTGCCGATGGCCTGCGAGGTGAAGGTCCAGACGCCCAGCAGGTATAGCAGGATGATCGAGCCGATCAGGCCGAAGATCAGGCCGACGCCGCCCAGCAGATGGGACGGCCGGCGGCCGTACCGGGTGATCGAGACCACGGTGAGCAGGTCGAGCGCGCCCCGGGCGTACCGCTCCAGGCCGTACTTGGACTTGCCGTGCAGCCGTGGCCGGTGGTTCACCGGCACCTCGGTGACCCGGAAGCCGTTGGCGTGCGCCAGCGCCGGCACGTACCGGTGCAGCTCGCCGTAGAGCGGCACCACCTGGTAGATCTCCTTGCGGCCGACCCGGAAACCGCTGTTGTGGTCGTTCAGCTTCAGGCCGGTGACCGCGCCGGTGGCCCGGTTGAACAGCTTGGACGGCAGCCGCTTGCCGATCGGGTCCTTGCGGTCCCGCTTGTAGCCGGTGACCAGGTCGTAGCCGGTCTCCAGGGTGGCGAGCAGCCGGGGCAGTTCGTTCGGATCGTCCTGCATGTCGGCGTCCATCGTGATGATGATGTCGCCGCGGGCCTCGCCGAACCCGGCCGACAGCGCGGCGGCCTTGCCGAAATTGCTGCGGAACTGGATGGCCCGCAGCCTCGGATCGGCGGCGGCCGCGGCACAGATCTCGTCCCAGGTGCCGTCGGTGCTGCCGTCGTCGACGAAGATGATCTCGTACCGCAGTTCCGGCCGGTCCTGCATGGCGGTGACGATCTCCGCGGTCAGCGGGGCGATCGTCTTGACCTCGTCCTTCGCTGGGATGACGAATGAGACGTCCACGGCATCCGGGCTGCTCACGTGATACTCCGTTCGAGGCTGGACGGGACTGGGAAAGGATACGCCGGGAACCGTTCGGCCCCCGGACCGTCGGCGGGTCGGCAAGCCGGTGGGATCGCCGCCGGTCTGCCGGCGACCGGCCGGACGTGCCCGGACGGCACGGACGGCACGGGCTCAGCCATCGGCGGCCCGGGTGCCGGTGGTCAGCACCGAGGTCTGGTCGGGATAGGGCAGCGTCGGGGTCAGCCCGGCCAGCCGGCGCTCGGTCAACCCGGACCGCTCGATGGCCTGCCGGTAACGCCGCCGCCGGGTGTTGTCGAACACGATCATGCCGCCGGGCTCCAGCCGGTTGACCACGCGCTGCAGGCACGCCTCGCGGGCCCGGCCGTCGATCACGATCAGCGAGAACTCACCCGGCACCTCGTCGATCGCCGCGACGTAGTCGGCGAAGTCCAAGCCGGCGTTGCCCTCCTTCTGCGAACCGATCCGCGGGTCGGCCGACGGCACCGGCGGCACGATCCGGAAGTGCACGTTGGGGTAGGCCGACAGCGTGGTCGCCAGATGTTCACCGAACTCGCGATGGTGCTCGACCGAATGCACCTCGTCGGCCCGCTTGGCCAGCCACAGGGTGGACGCGCCGGAGCCGTACTCGAACACCCGGATCCGCCGGCCCTCGGCGGACAGCCCGGACAGGTAGGCCTCCACCACGTCGATCGCCCGGTACGTCCACCAGGGCACGTCCAGTTCGGCGATCGCCAGCGAGTCGTAGGCCCTGGTCAGGCTGTACAGCCAGTGCCGGGTGCGCCGGTCCCGGGCCGGCGGACGCTCGCTCAGCACACCCGCTCGGGTCAGCGCCACCCCGGCGCGGCGGGCGCCGGCCGCATACAGACCCTTGACCTTCAGCAGGGCGATGCCTTCTGCCCGCCGCGCTCGTTGCGATGCTCGCCCGCTGTCGCCTTCGGTCGGCTTGTCCATCTGCTCCCGTTCTCACAAAACTCGCTCGTGCCGGCTCGCCGGGCGGCATCGTCCGACCGGCGGCAGCCGGTGCGGCGCAGCTTTCAGTTCGGCCTTGATCGGCGTGGCGCCGGCCGTGAACTTCGCCGTCCGGCCGGGACCGTGCGACGCGGTGCTGAGCCTGCTCCCGGGACAGTGCCGATGCGCGGCCGAGGAGCCACGTCGGGGCGGGCACGAGCCCATAGTTTAGCCGCTTGCGGTTGGTGCTCCCGACACAGCGCGCCGAGGGCGGCCGGCTGCCGTCCCGGTATTGCGTGCATCGGCAGGCAGCGTCCGCCGGCTGCCGTAGCAGCGGCTGGCGCACGGGCGGGTTCGGTAGCATCGCCCTTCGCACCCACAGCCGGCTGAGCTCGCGGCCGGTGAGACGGTGTACGGCCGGCTTGGAGGATTTTGTTGCGTTTGCTGCTGGACGCGACAGCCATCCCCGCCGACCTGCGAGGTGTCGGCCGCTACCTGGACAGCCTGGTGCCGGCCCTGGTGGCGGCCGGTGTCACGGTCTCGGTGATCACCCGACCGGCCGCCGCCGAGCGGTTCGCCGGGCACGGCGCACAGGTGGTGGACGAGGCGGCGGTGCCGGCCGGCCGGCCGGCCCGGCTGGCCTGGGAGCAGTACCGGCTGCCCGGCCTGGCCCGCCGGATCGCACCGGACGTGCTGCACTCACCGCACTACACCCAGCCGCTGCGCTGGCGCGGCCCGCTGGTGGTGACGGTGCACGATGCGACCTTCTTCTCCAATCCGGAATGGCACACCCGGACGAAGGCCCCGTTCTTCCGCGCCGCGACCCGGCTCGCGGTGCGCCGGGCGGACGTCTGCGTGGTGGCCTCGCAGGCCACCGCCGACGAACTGTCCGACCGGCTCGGGGCCTCCCCGAACCGGCTGCAGGTCGCGCATCTGGGGGTGGACAGCACGCTGTTCCGGCCGCCGTCGCCGGCCGCGGTCGCCGAGGTGCGGGCGGCCGTCGGGCTGCGTCCGGACGAGGAGTACGTCGCCTTCCTCGGCACCCTGGAGCCGCGCAAGAACGTACCGGCGCTGATCGCCGGCTGGCAGGCGGCGAGCCGGGGCCGCAGCGCACCGCCGGCGCTGGTGCTGGCCGGGGGAGCCGGCTGGCACACCGAACTGGACGAGTTGGCGGCGGCGGTGCCGGCCGGGTTGCGGTTGCTGCGGCCGGGCTACCTGCCGCTGGCCCAGCTGCCGGCATTGCTCGGCGGCGCCGGCGTAGTGGCCTACCCGAGCCTGGGCGAGGGATTCGGCCTGCCGGTACTGGAGGGCATGGCCTGCGGCGCGGCGGTGCTGACCACCCGCCGGTTGTCGCTGCCGGAGGTGGGCGGCGACGCGGTGGCCTACTGCGAGCCCGATGCCGACTCGATCGCGGCGGAGCTGAGGAGGCTGTTCGACGACCCGGTGCGGCGAGCCGGGCTGGGCCGGGCGGGGCTGGCCCGGTCGGCCCGGTTCAGCTGGGCGGCGTGCGCGGCGGCGCACATCGAGGCGTACGAGCAGGCCCGACGGCGGGCGGCGGTGCGGGCATGACGGTGACCCAGCCGGAGCGCGCTGCGCGGACCGGCGCGCAGCGGTCGGCCAGCGTGTCGGTGGTGGCGGTGACCTATTCGCCGGGTCCGGCGCTGGCCCGGTTCCTGGACTCGCTGGCGCTGGCCAGCAGCGAACCGGTCGAGGTGGTGCTGGCCGACAACGGCTCGACCGACGGCGCCCCCGAGCAGGCGGCCGAACGGCCCGGCGTGCGGGTGCTGGCCACCGGCGGCAACCTCGGCTACGGTCGGGCGGCCAACCTCGGCGTGGCGACGACCGGCACCGACTGGGTGGTGGTCAGCAACCCGGACGTGGTGTGGCAACCGGGCGCGCTGGACGAACTGCTCGCGGTGGCCGGACGCTGGCCGCGGGCCGGCGCGGTCGGCCCGCTGATCCGGACCGAGCAGGGCGAGGTGTATCCGTCCGCCCGGGAGCTGCCGTCGCTGGCCCAGGGCATCGGGCATGCGCTGCTCGGCACGATCTGGCCGGGCAACCGGTGGACCCGGCGGTACCGGCGCGAGCAGCTGCCGGTCGAACGCGCCGCGGGCTGGCTGTCCGGCTCCTGCCTGCTGCTGCGCCGGGCGGCGTTCGACTCGGTGCACGGCTTCGACCCGCGCTACTTCATGTACTTCGAGGACGTCGACCTGGGCGAGCGGCTGGCCGCGGCGGGCTGGCTGAACGTGTACGCGCCGTCCGCCGAGATCGTGCACACCGGCTCGCATGCCACCGACCAGAACCGCCGGGCGATGTTCGTCGAGCATCACCGCAGCGCCTACCGCTATCTGGCCGGCCGCTACCCGGGCCGGCGGTGGGCTCCGGTCCGGCTGCTGCTGCGGGCAGGTCTGATGGCCCGGGCCAGGCTGTGGCCGCCGCTGATCGGCCTGACCGCCCGGCTGCGGGGCCGTGGGAACGAGGAGGAAGGTGCATGAACTCCGACGTCGACGCGATCGTGCTGGTCGGCGGCAAGGGCACCCGGCTGCGGCCGCTGACCGAGACGATGCCCAAGCCGATGCTGCCGATCGGCGGGGTGCCGTACCTGACCCACCTGCTCTCCCGGATCCGGGCCGCCGGGGTGCGGCACGTGATCATGGGAACCAGCTACAAGGCCGAGGTGTTCAGCGACTACTACGGTGACGGCGCGCAGCTCGGCCTGGAGCTGGAGTACGTGGTGGAGGAGGTGCCGCTGGGCACCGGCGGCGCGATCGGCAACGTGGCCGGCCTGCTGCGCCACGACACCGCGCTGATCTTCAACGGCGACATCCTGACCGGCTGCGAGCTGACCGAACTGCTGGACACCCATCGCCGCACCGGTGCCGAGGTCACGCTGCATCTGACCCGGGTGACCGACCCGCGGGCGTTCGGCTGCGTTCCGACCGATGCCGAGGGCCGGGTGACCGCGTTCCTGGAGAAGGATCCGAATCCGGTCACCGATCAGATCAACGCCGGCAGCTACGTCTTCGCCCGCTCGGTGATCGAGCGGATCCCGGCCGGCCGGCCGGTCTCGGTGGAGCGGGAGACGTTCCCCGGGCTGCTCGCCGACGGCGCGCTGGTGGTCGGCCACGTGGACGCCACGTACTGGCGTGATCTGGGCAAGCCAGCCGATTTCGTCGCCGGATCTGCCGATCTGGTAAGGGGAATCGCTCCGTCCGCGGCGCTGCCCGGGCCGGTCGGGGAGGCGCTGCTGCTGCCCGGCAGCACGGTTGCCGAGACCGCGTCGGTGACCGGCGGCTCGGTGGTCGGGGCCGGCTGCGAGGTGGCCGCGGACGCGGTGGTGGCCGGCTCGGTGCTGCTGGACGGCGCCCGGGTCGGCCCGGGCGCGGTGGTCCGGGACAGCATCGTCGGCCGGGACACGGGGATCGGCAAGGGCAGCGTGCTGGCCGATGCGGTGATCGGCGACGGTGCCGAGATCGGCGCGGGCGTGGAGCTGCTGCACGGCATCCGGGTCTGGCCCGGCAGCCGGGTCGCGGACGGTTCGATCCGGTTCTCCAGCGACGCCTGAGTTCGGCGATGGCAGCACCGGCCCTGGGGGAGTACCGCTGGACGGTCGACCGTCCGGTGGATCTGCGTCGCACGGTGGGCGTGCTGTGTCACGGGGCCGGTGACCCGGTCAGCCGGTTCGCCGGTGGCCGGTTCTGGTGGGCCAGCCGGACCCCGCTCGGACCGGGCACCATCGCGGTCCGGACGCTGGCCGGCGAGGTGCTCGCCGAGGCCTGGGGTCCGGGCGCGCCCTGGCTGCTGGACGGGGTGCCGGAGCTGATCGGCGAGCCGGACGACTGGTCGCAGCTGGACCTGTCCGGCAACCGGCTGCTCAGCGACATCCGGCACCGGCTGCCCGGCGTCCGGCTGACCAGGACCAGGCGGATCCTGGAGTCGCTGGTGCCGGCCTGCCTGGAGCAGCGGGTGACCGGGCAGGAGGCGTTCCGGGCCTGGCGGCAGCTGTCCCGCCGGTTCTCCGAGCCTGCCCCGGGGCCGGCCGAGTATCGAACGTGGCTGCCGGCGCCGCCGTCCCGGCTGCTGGAGGTGACCAGTTGGGAGTGGCATCAGCTGGCGGTCGACGGCCGCCGGCAGCGGGCGGTACGGGCGGTGGCCACGGTGGCGGCCCGGCTGGAGGAGTGCGGGGGCCTGCCGCCGGCCGAGGCCGGCCGGCGGCTGCAGCTGGTGCCGGGGGTCGGGCCGTGGACGGCGGCCGAGACCACGCTGCGCGCGCTCGGTGATCCGGACGCGGTGAGCGTCGGGGACTTCCACCTGGCCAACCGGGTGGGCTGGTGCCTGGCCGGCCGGCCCCGCTCGTCCGACGAGCAGATGCTGGAGTTGCTGGAGCCGTGGCGGGGGCAACGTGCCCGGATCGTCAGGCTGATCGAGCTGAGCGGCTTCGCGCCGCCCAAGTACGGTCCCCGGTTCAGCCCGAACGACATCCGCCGGATCTGAGCCTCGCGTCCGCCGGATCTGACCCGCCCGTCCGCCGGATCTGAGCCTCGCGTCCGCCGGATCTGACCCGCCCGTCGCCGAGAGTGGAGGAATTTGGCGGCTGAGCGACCACATCACGCCACTCTCGGCACCGGGTGTTGTCGCAGGGAACTGGCAAGCTGGCGGCCATGGTGTGGGAACCCGATCCGGACGCGCTGCGTGGCCGGGTGGCCGTGGTCGCCGGCGCCACCCGGGGCGCCGGCCGGGGCATCGCCGCCGCGCTGGGGGAGGCCGGTGCCACGGTGATCTGCACCGGCCGGACCAGCCGTACCGGCACGCTGCGCTCGGACTACGACCGGTCCGAGACCATCGAGGAGACCGCCGAGCTGGTCAGCGAACTGGGCGGCACCGGGATCCCGGTCGCGGTGGATCACCTGGACGGCGAGCAGGTGCGCCGGCTGGCCGAGCGGATCGATGCCGAGCACGGCCGGATCGACCTGCTGGTCAACGACATCTGGGGCGGTGAGCTGCTGACCGGCGGTCCGAGCGGCTGGGACACCCCGATCTGGGAGCACGACCTGGCCGCCGGGCTGCGGATGCTGCGGCTGGCGGTGGACACCCATCTGATCACCTCGCACCACCTGCTGCCGTTGCTGATCCGGCAACCGGGCGGGCTGCTGGTCGAGGTAACCGACGGCACCACCGAGTACAACGAATCCCGTTACCGGATATCGGTGTTCTACGACCTGGCGAAGGTGTCGGTGCTCCGGCTGGCGTTCTCCCAGGCGCACGAACTGGCCCCGCACGGCGGTACTGCCGTGGCCCTCACGCCGGGCTGGCTGCGCTCGGAGATGATGCTGGAGCACTTCGGTGTCACCGAGGCGAACTGGACCGACGCGGTGCACCGGGCCGAGGCAGGCGCGCCCGAGGACTTCCTGCTGTCCGAGTCACCGCGCTATGTCGGCCGGGCGGTTGCCGCGCTGGCCGCCGACCCGGACCGGGCCCGCTGGAACCAGCGGTCGCTGAACTCCGGGCAGCTGGCCCGGGCGTACGGCTTCACTGACGTCGACGGCTCCCAGCCCGACATCTGGCCGCACCTGAGCGCATGAGCCGCACATGCACCGTCCGGCGCATGATCTGCCTTGTGTGGTCCAGGTATGTGCAACGGCCGGGCTCAGCCGAAGCGGTGCAGCACCTCGGCGGACAGCACCGGCCAGGCCTTCACGGCCCAGTCGCCGAACCGTTCGTCGGCCAGCGCGACCAGGCCCAGCCGGACATGAGGGTCGATCCAGAACATGGTGCCGCCCTGGCCGAAATGCCCATAGGTGGCAGGGGAATTCTCGGCAGCAGTCCAGTGTGGCTGCTTGGCCGCCCGGATCTCGAAGCTCAGCCCCCAGGCGTTGTCCTGCTGGCCGCCGTAGCCGGGCAGCACGCCAGGCAGGCCGGGGAACTGCAC
>DASUAC010000546.1:0-2123 GCA_035763985.1 Jatrophihabitans sp.
GCCAGGCGCTGGCCGGCACCGACGGCCTGATCGGCATCGTGGAGGCGTTGCCGGACGATCCGGCCTGGCAGCACGGTGAACTGCTGCCGGCCGCCCACCACCGGCTGCCCGGCAACCCGTCCGCGATCCGGCAGATCCTCACTGCCTGCGCGCAGTGGAGCGCCGGTGCCGGGGCGGGGGAATCGGTGGTGCTGCTGCTAGCGCCACCGCTGGCCGGCGACGACGCCTGGGACGCGCTGCTGGCCGCCGCCGGGATCGGCGACGTACAGCGGGCCGACCTCCGCCAGCCCGGCCTCACCCCGGATCAGGTCGACCTGGGCGGGCTGCAGCCGTCCTCGCACTATGTGGTGCGGTTGGCCGACGACGGCAGCCTGAGCCTGCCGGCCGCGGTCGACCAGCTCGACCTGGTGATGCGGCGAATTCAGCTGCTCAACCCGTCGGCCAGCTTCATCCTGGTCGGCCACTCGGTCTGCGGCGCGGTCGCGGCGGGCTGGGCGGCCGGCAACGTCGCGCTGGTGCGCGGCCTGGTCACCCTCGGCGCGCCGCTGTTCGGCAGCGGCCTCGCCCCGGTCGCCGACGGCGAGCCGGCGACCGGCATCCGGTTGGCCCAGGCGCTCACGCCGGACGGCCTGGATCCGGCGCCGGTGCTGGGCGACGCGCTCGCGCTGGCCGGCGACGCGCTGTCCGGCGGCGTCCCGCTGGCCGGCTTCAACCGGCTGCCGGGTGACCTGACCGCGCTGGCCGGCCGGCCGTTGCTGGCGCTGGCCGGCACGCTGGACGGCGAGCTGGTGCCGGCACTGGGCGCGGCGATCGCCAGCGAACTGCGCAGCGCCGGGCAACGCGATCCGGTGAGCCATCTGGGCTTCGGCGTCCGCATGGGCCTGCAGCTGCCGGCCGGCCCGGTCGGCGAGCTGTCGGTACGGGCCAGCGTCCGGCTGGATCTGGGCCGGCTGCCGCTGCTGGTCGGCGCACCGGAGCCGGCCATGCCGGCCAGCCAACTGGTGGTCGAGGTGAACGTGACCGGGCCGGACGGCGGCTGGCTGCTCGGCGGCCCGACCGTCGAGCCCGGCGCTCCCCGGTTGCGCCGGGCCCAGTTCCAGGTCGCGGTGGCGGCCGGCGGGTTGGCCGGGGCCGGCATCCGGCTGCACGATCTGGCGGTCGATGGCAGCTCGGCGCTGGTGGTGGATCCGGACCACCCGCTGGCCGCGGCCGGGCTGGCCGCGCTGGCCGGCCGGCTGCACGACGGCCGGGGCAAGGGCGGACCGGTCGGCGCGCTGGTCGCCGTGCTGGAGGGGGTCGGGCTGCTCAGCTCGGACGGCACGGTCCGGCCGGACGTGCTGGCCGCGGTGGCCGCCGACCCGGTCGGTCAGCTCGGCCCGGTGCTGCCCGGCCTGCTCGATGCCGGCCTCGGCTTCGGCGTGCTGGCCGCGCACGGCACCGCGGCCGGACTCGGCCCCTGGCGGCTGGCGCACCCCAGGCTGCCGGTAGAGCTGATGGTGCAGGCCCGGCCGTGGCGGATCGCCGTACAGACCACCGGCGACGGCCTGCCCACCGCGGGCGGCGGCCGGCTGGTCGGCTCCGGCACCCTGGCGCTGGCCGACCTGCAGCCGAGCGTGCACGTCAGCCAGAGCTTCTACGGCCTGAGCGTGCAGCGCGATCCGGTCACCGGGCAGGTGCAGCTGACCAGTCCCTGGCTCACCGCCCCGGTCACCCTGCTGCCACCGGACGGCCCGGCGTTGCAGGCGGCGCTGCTGCCGCTGCTCGGCCGGCTGCTGGCCGACGCCGCGATCACCGCGCTGGTCCAGGCGCTGGCCGGCGACGGCGATCCGATCCGCTCGTTGAGCGGGCTGGCGATCGACCCGGCCGGCTGGCTGCTGACCACGTTCGGCAACGGCACGCTGCCCGATCCGGCTGCCATCGACGCCCTGCTGCGGGCGGTCGCCGATGCCGCCGGGCTGCCCTCCGACGCCGGCCGGCCGCTGATCCTGCCCGGCGGCATCGGGTTGACCGTGGCCCCGGCCGGCACCGGGCTGCGGCTCGGCCTGAGCCTGCCCAAGACCCAGCTCGGCAGCAGCCCGCAGCCGGCCGGCGACCCGGCGTTGGCGCTGGATCTGGGGCTGACC
>DASUAC010000547.1:0-2111 GCA_035763985.1 Jatrophihabitans sp.
GGCCACCGCCGACTCCAAGGTGCCGGTGCGGTGGGCCTGCCGGCCGGCGCGGGCATACAGCTCACCGGCGGCGCGGGGCTGACCGGCCTCGGCGAGCAGCCGGCCCGCTATCCGGCAGGTGGTTCCGGTGGGCTCAGGATCCTCGGCCAGTACCGCCTCGGCCAGCCGCCCGGCGGCCTGCCGGCGCTCGGCGACCGAGGCCAGCTCCAGCACCGCAACGTGGGTCAGCGGGTGGTGGAACCGGCACCAACCGGGCTCGGCGGCCACGATCAACTGGGCCGCGGTCGCCTCCTGCATCGCATTGCAGAACTCCACCTCGCCGGCCCCGACCGCCGCCTGCACCGTCGGCAGCGGTATCTGGTCGCCGTAGACCGCGGCGGTGATCAGCAGCCGCCGGGTCAGGCTGCCCAGTCGCTCGACCCGGGCGGCGACCAACTGCAGCATGCTCGGCGGCGGTGTGAGCATCGGGTCGGCCTCCATCCGCCAGCGCTCGCCGTCCCGGCGGAGTTGGCCGACGTCGATGAGGTCGTAGAGCAGTTCCTCGACCAGCAGCGGATTGCCCGCGCTGTGCTGCCAGGCCAACTCGATCAGATCATCCGGCGGCTGCTCGCAAGCAAGGCAAGCAGCAGTGAGCAGCCCGGTCTGCTCGCGGTCCAGCGGCCGGATCGGCAGCAGCTCGGCCACCCCGCGCCGCTCGGCTGCGGCCAGCAGTTCCCGGGTGCCGGCCGGCTCGCAGCGCAGCGCGCCCAGCAGCGCCACGGGTGCCTCGGCGAGATGGTCGAGCAGGTAGTCCAGCACCGCCAGCGACTCCGGGTCGGCGTCGTGCAGATCCTCCAGCACCAGCAGGCAACCGGCCGGCTCGGCGACCGCTGCCAGCACCCGCAGCACCGCCTCGGCGAAGGCCACGGCCGGCACCGCCTCGCCGAAGCCGGGCCGGTCCGGGCCGGCCAGTTCGGGCAGCACCCGGGCCAGCAACGGCCGGTAGCCACCCAGGTTGTCCTCCGGCAGCAGGCCGCGCCGGTGCAGCGCGGCCAGCGCCTCGGCGAACGGCCGCAGCGGCGACACCGGACCGACCGAGCTGGCCCGGCCATGCACCACCACCAGCCCGCGGGCGGTGGCCCGTCCGGCCACCTCGGCCAGCAGCCGCGACTTGCCGACGCCGGCCGCGCCGGTGCAGAACCACGCGCCGCCAGCGCCCGGCCCGGACAGCCATCGGGTCAACGCCGCCAGCTCGGCCGTCCGCCCGATCAGGACGGCAGACCGGGTGCGCACCAGGGCAAGCTACCGCACGAACGGTCTTCCGGATACCCGCTCGAACCGAACGGTCGCGGTCAATGCCCTTACGCCGCCGGGGAGAACGCGTTCAGGAACCGGTCCCGGAAGGCGCTCATCGGCCACACCGGCGCGCTGCGGACCGGCTGCATCCCGGTGTTCCAGCCCCAGCCGTCGATCTGCCGCAGCACGGACGGATCGTGCGCCACGACGGTGATCGGCACCCGGTGGCTGGCGTGCGCCCCGCTGACGACGGTGGCCGGCTGGTGGTCGCCGAGCAGCACCAGCACCAGGTTGTCGTCGTGCGCGTTGGTGACGAAGGAGACCAGCGCGTTCAGCGAATACTCGATGGATCGGCCGTAGGAGGTACGGACCTGGCCGGCGTCCTGCCAGAGCGTGCTGGGGGACGGCCCCTGGGCCGGCATCGGGTCGAAGACCGAGCCGTCGCCGACCTTGGCCGGATCCACCAGCCGGGGCAGCGGCGTCCACGGCGTGTGCGAGGACACCAGGTCGATCTCGGCCATCACCGGCCGGTGCCCGGCGCCGAGTTCCAGCCGCTGGAAGGCGGTCAGCGTGTACTGGTCCGGCATCGAGGCGTAGCTGAACCTCGGCCCGGCGTAGCCGACGTTGTGCACGTCGTAGAGCTGGTCGTAGTGGTAGAACGCGCTGCCCTCCGGCCACGGCCTGGTGTTCGACGGCACGTCGCCGACGGTGCGCCAGCCGGCCCGTTTGAAGGCGTCGCTGAGCGTGAACCGGCTGCTGGCCAGCAACTGGTCGTACCGGCGCTGGTTGTTCACCCACAGCCCGGACTGCAGGCTGGAATGGGCCAGCCAGCTGAT